>DTUY01000215.1 GCA_012963885.1 Candidatus Poribacteria bacterium
ATCCAATCAACCTTATAAGGAAAAGGATTTTATGATACCCACCTTTTTTGTTTCTTTCAGCCTAGTGTTTTCCCCCAAGTGGCAAGGGCATAGAATTTGATGAATTTCCAAAATGCGACTTCCTAAATCCAAAAGAGGCCCGACAGTTGCTTGGTGACTACAAAATCGATGTTACTTTTTACACTAAGGAATATGGGGTCGTCGAAAAGCCAACCGACTCAGGACGCTACGGTGCTGTGGTGAAAATCACGGCCGAAGATGGACATGAGTACGTTCGCTTTCGAACACTCTACAAAACCAAACATCGTATGATGCTTTCTTTCAACAACCCACTTGATGGTGAACTCATGTTCCCTTCTGCCATAGGAGTAGAAGAATTGATATGGCACAATCAGCGACAAAGTGTAAACGACTACGTTGGATTCGCTATTGAACGCGATATCCAAAGGTCTCACGATTTTGCAATCCTGCTAGCGGGTGTGAGCGAAATGAGTCCACAGCAGGAGGCCGTGTCACAATTAGAAAGTGCTATCACTAAGGACAGACAGTGGTGGTTAAGGCTAAAACGAAAACTCAATGGTAATGCAGAGCGATTTGCTGAGCTTACTGCAGCCCCATTGTCCATTAACGGGTTGAATGCACCCGTTTTGCGAGAAGGTACTGAGGAAGAGGCGGGGATGAAACCTAGAACCGTGGAAAAAATCAATGGCATTCTTGAGGAGTGGGCAAACGATTCGGATCAGCCATTCAACGTCTGTATTGCGAGGCGCAGTATTGTTTTTTTTAACCAAGGCTATGGCTTCAGAAATGGCCAACCAATCACAGCAGATACCAAACATCTCGTCTTTTCAATTACCAAGGCATTATCAGGTTGCCTGCTGATGATGTTTATAGATCAGGGATCATCAGCCTGGACGATCCAGTGGGAAAAATACTACCCGAGTTTGATGACAAAGGTGCTGAAACACCTGTCACTTTTCATCACCTCTTTACGCACACTGCTGATATGGATGGTCACTTTACCGATACGTGGAACGACCTTGAGCATGCATACGGTGAGGCTTACCCATATTTAGGCATTGGGAAACAACACCGATATAACGGCACAAGTATTGGCATTGGACTGAAAGCGCTGGAACAATTGACAGGTTTGACACTTCCTCATTTATACCAGAAATGTCTGTTCGCCCCGCTAGGTTGCGAATCGATTGAATCGATCGATGGCTCTGCCATGACGTGGTCAAACGCCTTCGATCTGGCACGCGTTGGACAAATGCTGGCTAATCATGGAGCCTACGGAGATCTCCACTTCTTTGGTCAAGATACATTCCAGCAGATGCTACCACAAAAATTGGACAAACTCCTCGAGCCAGATACAGATGTTACGTGGGGTATCGGTTTTACAAGGTTTGAAGAAAATGGACTTAGTTCACAAACAATCGGTCGTGGATCCGCCTCTTCATGTACGTTAAGAGTCGATTTGGAGAAGGATCTGGTGATCACGATGACGCGTCTAACAGCAGGAAAGGACTTTCAGGAATACCATCCTAAGTTCATTGCTGCCGTTACCAATAGTTTGGTAGACTGAAGCCTTTTTTCTATTCTCGCGAAATACGAAGAATCACTCCTTTAAATTGCGATTTTGAGGTTCCTATTTGTCCCTTAAACTAGTAGGCACCTTTTTTATGATTCAAATGTGGACCCACTTACCAAGTAACTAATTGCTACGGCGGTACATACAAAGCGTCAGATAATTTTCCAGCGCAAAGAACAGATGCCAAAACAGCATAATACAGCACTATAATGTCAGTGGGTTTAAT
>DTUY01000216.1 GCA_012963885.1 Candidatus Poribacteria bacterium
CTAGGGAACCAATTACTAGATAAAAGACATAACTCCCTTTCATTTTTTTCCACCCACTATTATTTATAAACTGATCGTTGACAGAAAACAGGGGACTTTGACCAATGAGGTTTTGGTAGAGTTCTTCTCCGGCTCACTCTATTTGACTAGCAATAATATATCAAGCGTTTTTCGTCAACAGGACTGTTATACGTCGGACAACGGGTAGTACTTCAATTGTTGCGCTTCTCAATGAGAGGAAACAGGATCAATACGAGAGAGACTCACCTTGATAAAACCACCCTATATATTTTGGCAGGAATTGCTTGGAAGTTGTTTTAGTACAATCTTACTGAGGGAGGGAGATTATTGTGTTTCATAAAAAGCCCAATTCACCAACTGGACAAAATTCGGTATAGATTGGAGTGATTTTCCAAATTGGAACGCAATTAACCACATCACAGGTACAGTGCTTAGCTAAAATGTGCTATCCCTTCCTCAAGATTATCAAAGATCTCAAGTCCTTCCACATACTCCAGGATATTCATTGCATCAATGATTACCATACAAGGTTCTGATACGTTGCACAAACAAAATTCTTGTTCTTTTTCTTCCCCTTCAATAATCACACTAAGTAGCGTTGCCATACCACGGCTTGTTGTAATCCTTACTTGACCGAGATCGACAACGATTTTTTCCCCTTCTTCAATCTGATTATATGCTCCACGCAGATCATCAGCTGTTTCATAACCGAGGTTGTTGCTAACACCAATAATTGAAATCGAATCTTTCCGATCAACTGTGATGTTATCACCAAATTCTTGCATCTGCATTAGCTCCTAATTTTGAAAAATAGTAACTGTCGTTGTCGTACCTTCACCAGCCTCAGCATCAATCTTTATATCATCAACAAGTGATCGCATCAAATGTAGCCCCCATTGACCAATTTTCTTTTGCTTAATTTGCTCTCTTAGATCAATCATCTCAAACGTAGGATCAACTTCACCATCTCCAGAATCCTTGACACTAACATCTATAGCATCGTCACTGCACACAATTGTTACTTTAACATCTTTATCAGGATCCTTTTGATTTCCATGTTCTATAGCGTTAATACAAGCCTCAGCAACAGCTACTTTGAGTTTACTCACCTTGTCAAAGGGAAACTTCCATACCCTAGCAATCGTACCAACAGCTTCGACAACGACCTCTTCATAGCCAAAGATGCTTGGTACCGTAACCGTAACTTTTTCAGTTTTCATTAATCGCATCCTGCCATCTTAAATATATAATAGTAAGAACAAATACGCAACTTTAGCATACAGAGTTTCATCAAAACTTACAGATAAAGCCCACGATGTCCTGGATTTGCTTGCTAACGACTTGATTCTACCTTATGAAGACCAATTAACAAAATGTCAACTGCCCATACAACAAAAACTAGTGAAATGAACCTACTCTTCGAGATCGATATTTTCTACGTCCGGATCGTAGGCAGTATTTACAGTTACCCGTATGGCTTTTAATCCATGAACTGATTGCAGATCATCCAATTCTAGCATTTCTATCTCATCGGTCAAATACCCCTTCGAATGAAGGTATTCAGCACACTGATGATATTCTTCTTCCTCACGCTGATTGGAATATACGATTGCAATTTTCCCGATTTGTGTCAGTCTTTCGTTGGTACCTCGAACATAGGATTTGTCCATTCGCGACTTCAAAACTTCATACCGGGTATCATAACTGCCGGCAACAACAAGTTGTTTTTCATCATGGTTAAACTTGATTGAAATCGGTTCCTGCTGTACAACAATAAGATGACATGTGTTCAGAGGCAATTTTAATTGCTGCTGAAGCTGGTGTGAAAGTCGTGCACAACCACATATCAACATAAACTGCCACAATCTAAGATTTTTTAAATATAAGCCATCAAATACAGCATCCTCTATCATGGACTTACCAACATAAATCCCATGGTCGACACCATCTGTCACTTTTTTCTCAAAATAATGCGGAAATGTCTGTTGAGCCTTTCGTTGTTCTTGATCAATGTATGCGGAAATAGTTTCATTAATCAAAGCTACGCTTTCTTCATAATCTTTTCGGGCCCGATGAATTGTATCACGTTTGGGATCTAATATACTACGGTAGGACTCAATCTTTTTTTCCAATCCCGGATCAAAAACCTGCATATGGGGAAAGAAAACTTCAACTTCATCTCGAATGAATTCTAGAGTTTCAGATTCCACTCCAGCTCCTAAATCTGCTTCACGAACCCTTGACAACTTCTGATCAATCCGGTGAGCCAACTCAAGTAAAAATGGCATCGGCTTCAAATCATAAGCTAAAGTAACAATTTCTTTAGTGAGGCTCAGTTGATCATACAAATCAGTTTGAACAGCCTTATTTTGCGCAGCGGAGGACCCACGTATATCAGATTGACCATACAATGGATAGACCTCGCGAAACACAATTTCTTCCATTTCAGTGACAGTTTCGCCACTTCGCTGCCTATCAAGAAGATTGAGCGCCGCATCTCGGAAACGCCATTCGATAGATGGATGAATAGCTGTACATTTTTCCTTAATTATCGTTTGTACACTGTTAGTAAAATCATCAATTCGCCTCTTCACTGCAGATGAAAACAATGAGACAACCTCCCACAATTTCATTGCATTCATGGAATTGAGATCTCCGACATTAACAGCCCTTAACTCCAAAATCCCAACCGGTACATCTTGATCATAGAGCGGTTCAACAATTATACTTTTAACACCTTGTTCTATAAGTCGGTCTTCAATTTTAGTACGTTTTCTCACCTTACTTAAGTCTTCGATGACAAGATGCCCCCCTTGATTGATAGCACGTTCATAAATTGACCCTTCAAGCTCTGAGCGATGTCGTCGGGTGGTACTCCAATCGAATGAATCCTGACCAGCATCTTCGCCGGAGTTAATCGTCCAAATCTGCTCGCCCTGAATCCCAGTCAAAGAGACGGTCATCTCTGCTAATTGCAGTACCGTTCGCAGTTTTTCTTGTAGTTCTTCAAAACGATCCCGGTTAGTAATCGATTCCTTTTCAACCAAATCTTGCTCAATAGAGGACAGAACTTGTTGTTCGGTGACATCGGAGGCACTGACTACAATAAAACCTTGAAATTCAAAGGTCTCAGGCCTTAACAGTTCCATTAACAGTTTCAAACCGGTTATATTTGCTAGCAGAGTCTTCTGTGCCGCATCTGTAACCGGCTTGATCTTCTCCCCCTTCAGATCACTCGAAAGTGAGGACAACAGAATCTTCAAACCGCCTAAGTTCGAAAGAAGATTTTTCTTCACTGTATTGGTCAGCTTCTTTGGCTTTCCTATAGCATTGACATGACAAAATTGCGAATCAAAATTCAACTTTAAATGCCGGACTAAACCAGAAACAGGATCGATGCTCGACGAAATAGTTGAATGGTCAAAGTCAAGTTCCAATCCATAGAATTTCGTTACAATATAAGAGTACGCATACAAAATTTGGACATAAATTTTAGTATGTTTATCTAAATCAGCCAGTTGATCGGAAAAAGTTCCATCCTCTCCCACCAGTAAATCCCGAAAAGGCGGAGTCATATAAAATGGGGTGTAATCAAAAGGAGGTATAACTGATACACAACTGCTATGATGCAAAGCTTCAGGCACAACAGCAGTCAACATCAGATCAATTAACTCTCTGTGTTTCTCGATTACAGACAAATCAGTAATAGGACGGAGCAACTCCGGCGCACTTTTCAGCTTTTCGTGTATCTCTTGCACAGACGAAACCTGAATACTCTTCCTGTCCCCATTCGACTTGTCTTGGTTCCAAAAATCGATTAGCGGAACCAAGCTCAGTGCGGACATAAAAGGGAACTCCTTTATATCCAGTTCATCAGCATAATTAAAATCCTGTGTCAACGGATTTACCGCCGAATCTCTATCTATGGACATTGC
Organism: Candidatus Poribacteria bacterium; assembly: GCA_012963885.1. Taxonomy (GTDB): domain Bacteria; phylum Poribacteria; class WGA-4E; order WGA-4E; family UBA9662; genus UBA9662. Next base: position 3,957 of record DTUY01000216.1, read on the forward strand.
TTTCCCCGAAGAATTCACTTTAGTGCTATTGAAGTTGATACAACCAGTGAACGATGCAAACTGTTGAACGAACTAAATTCACATATTTAATCCCAACACTTTCAGCCGCTTATAGCTATCTAATCGATTCACTAGATAAGGTCGTCAGCTCCAGATCTCTCATAAACTGGGTTGCCTGATCTATTGAAGGTTTGTTATTCTGAAAGCGTTCCTGATAACCATCAAGAAGTTGATAGAGCTGGTTCAAATCGATTTCTCTTCGAGAGTTAGCTTCACGGATTCGACCAAATTGGCTCCGAATTTGGTCCGCCGACAGACTATCCGGGTGGTTGTTCAGGAAATGATCTTCAATTACATTGATAGTATGTCCCGCCATCCAGTATCTCAATCCACTGGATCCACCGGACCGTTGATAAATATACCCAGAAGGAACAAGGATAATCATTACAACAACCAATAGGAACACCAAAACTCGGCGATAGCAACCTGCCAACTTATTTTTTTTCGCCATTTCTTCTCTTAAACGCCACGCCGATTCCCCCATAAATCAACGTGAACCCTCGGCGAATATCGATACCCATTCTGCTTGCAAATTTTGATAATCCCTTCTTGCTTGGATTGTATTTCCTTTGCACTAATACCCTGCGGCATTAATACAACTGCCTCATTTGGAATCCCGATTTCTAATTGCAAGCACTGAATCTCTTCTAAATCTTTCGGTGTCTCCATCACAAACTTAAGTTGACAGGTGTAATTATCTAGAAATTTGTGAATCACGTCGGCACGGATTCTTTCACGCTGATGCATTTCGAAATAACGATTGCTCGGCTTCGGATTCGAATTTCGGAGTTTGGGACTCATCGAAATCAGGTGAGCACTGACATCCGCGTAGATTGTGGCGTTAGTTTCAATGGTAATGTGATGCCCGCCTTCACTCAATTCATGACACAGAACCATTAATTCCTTGGCTTGAAGAAATGGTTCACCGCCCGTAATGACAACATATCTGCAGTTATATTTGGTGATTTCCTCTACAACTTTATTAACGGAAATAGATTTGTCTTCAGGTTCCCAACTGGTGTATGGCGTATCACACCAAATACAACGAAGGTTACAGTAGCTTGTTCGAAAGAAGACAGAAGGAACACCAGTTAACATCCCTTCACCTTGGATTGTATAGAATAATTCACTGTATTTCATGGCCAATCTAGAGCCTAAGATCAATAAGATCTAGGCTGACAAGCTTACCACAATTTTCAAATCTGTTACAATAATTTTCTTGCTCTTTGCAATCAAGATTCCATATAATCATTAGCGTATTGATACCCGATAATCAAAAAAGCATCTTGTTTCTAACAAGTTATTATCATTATCAGCACATCAGTAAAAAGGATCGCATAACATCTTGGGATTCCTCAACCCAATTTTTCTACTTGGTACGGTTATAGCTGTAGTACCATTGCTGATCCACTTGTGGAATCGCCATCAAGCAAAAACAGTAGATTTTAGTAGCCTTATCTTCCTACAAATCGCTCATCGTCAAAGTGTTCGACGGATACAGATCAAGCATTTAATAATCTTAATCCTTCGAATGCTCATTTTAATGTTCATCGCCTTAGCTCTCGCCCGACCTATACTAAAAAATCAGTTCTCACTTGCGGGCTCACGAACCAAAACGAGTTGTGTCATTATCCTTGATCACTCCTATAGTATGTCATATCAAGATATAGATGGCCACCGATTTGAGTTAGCAAAATCAGTTGCCATAGGCGTGGTAGAATCTTTGCAGAATGGTGATAATGTTTCCATCATCTTGATGTCTGACAAAGCAGAACCCATATTTCGAAAACTTACAAGAGATTTCGATCAAGTTAAATCTACTATCCAAAGTACTGACGTTTCATTCCAATCGACATCTATCTCACCAGCACTCGCAATGGCGCACGATCTGCTAACGGAATCCAGTGCCCCAAACAAGGAAATCTATCTGATTACCGATCTAGGTAAAAACGGCTGGCAGAATTTCGGTCGGTTGCCCAACCTTTCTGATGCACGGATTTTTTTATTGCCAATCAAAAATCCAGTCCCCAACAATTCAGGTATTGAAGATGTAAGTACTTCCCCAAAATTAATAGGTGTGAATATACCAATACACCTGAAAGTAGGAATAAAAAACTATTCAACGGACCCAGTCAACAGCACAAATTTGGCATTCTTTATCAACAATCAAAAACAGAGTAACATAGCCATCCACATTGGATCAGAAGAGCGTGTTGATCTAACTTTCAAGCATAGTTTTGAATTACCTGGTGTGCACACAGGGTATTTGGAACTACTTCCAGATCGTCTGCCGATTGATAATCGCCGCTATTTTGCTGTTGAGAGCTACAGACAACTTCAAGCTCTCTGTGTTGGAAACAATAATCTGTATTTATCCCTAGGACTAAATCCGGAAAGAGAGTTAAAACCGACAGAGGAATACACGGTATTACCATCAAGTTGCTCTCCAGATGAACTAAAGAATTTTACACTCGATAACTTTGACATTCTGATTTTGGCCGACCTCCCTGAACTTACAGATCAAGTTAAACAGGCAATACAGTCATTTTCACGAGCGGGAAAAACAATTATCATCTTTGTTGGCAACCAGATTGATAATATAAGTTACAACAACTTTTTCGAGTGGATACCAGCAACTTTTTTCAAATCTACAACTTGGGATCCGCCAACCACCATTTCAGATTACGATTCGGAACACCCAATCTTTGAAGTGTTTCAAGACAGATCTTTTTCTATCACTCCAAAATTCTATCGAGGTTTCCAACTAGAGCCAGCAAGAAACTCCAGTGTCATTGCCAAATTTCAGAACCAGATGCCGTTTATCATCGAGAGAAGAATTGGAAAAGGTAATGTATTATTATTTAATGTTTCTGTAACGGATCCATCAAGTTCAGACCTATTGGTAAGCCCGAAGTTCTTACCGCTTCTTCAACAGTCAGTGCTTTATGGAAAATCGCTACAGTCTTCCAGAAAGCGAAATTTGTTGGTCGGACAACCTTACATAACCAAGCTAGATCGACATAGATCTGCGGTTGCGGAGATCCATCTTACTGGTGATGTTTCACATACTATTCCAATTCAGAGTGATGGCACCTTAGAATTCCGTGATACGTACAAACCAGGTATTTATCAAATAAATGTGAGTGGTGGAAGTCCCAAGCTAAACGACTTTTTTGTGGTAAATGTTGATCCAAGTGAATCTGACTTAACACCAATCGATGCAAATCAGGCAGCTGATCGAATCTCAGCCCGCACGGCAGTAAAACCAGAAAGCGATACGTGGCGACAAACACTTAACTCTCAAAGGACAGGCAGAGAAATATGGGGTGAGATGCTAGTTCTTGCCACAGGTCTAATGCTTATTGAAAGTATTCTCTCAAATAAGAATGAGATATAAAGTTTCCCACCGCATACTTATTTGTTTTATCTTTACGTTTCTCATCTTTCATTTCCTACCGTTATTGCATGCCGAATTAAAATTGATACGAAATATTGTCCTAACCGGCAACAAATTTCTTTCCGATCAGCAAATTCGAGACCTGATGGACACTGATGTTAACCAAAACTATAGTCTAGATCTACTGGAGAAGGATTTTCAGCGCATTATTAAATTCTATCAGGACAATGGATACCGTTTCGCACGGATAGACCGAAACACTTTGTTCACTAAGCAATTTTCGGAAGGTGTTTATCTTCGCATTCATATTGATGAAGGGAAAATTGGTGGTATCATTGTTACTGGAAATCGAAGGACACAGAAAAATGTAATTGTTCGTGAGCTACTCTTTCAAGTTGGTTCCATCTACAACACCCAAGATGAGTTTGAAAGTGAACGTATTCTGCGGAGAAAACCGTATCTCGGGAGTGCTGAAATTTTCGCAACACGCGATTCCGAATCCAAGCTTGTGCGAATTGAAGTTGCGGTTACTGATGTGTGGACGATTATGCCAACCCTTGATCTACCAGCGTTTAGTAAGGATAGATCCGATTTACTAATTACACTCTCTGACTCGAATCTTCTGGGTTTAGGAAACAGTGCTGGTTTCCGATTTCATCAAATTCGTGCGGCTGAGGAGAGAACACGCAATCTCTTGAGTTTTAGCCATGGGATACCACGTATTTTTGATTCACATTGGGGAATATACGGCATATATACACAAAAACGTGAAGGCGATTCTTGGCAGGCACGATTACACCGACCGCTGTATTCACTTCAAACAAAATGGAGTGGCGATTCTTCGTTATCTGAGTCAATTGACCTTATCCATTGGTATGACAAAGATGGGAAAAAAACAGATACTTTTGAACGTCTCCTCTACATGCACTCAGGACAGATCATTCGAGTTTTCGGTAATCGATATCGACGCACACTAGTTGGACTATGGGCAAAATCAAGTAGGTCAATATACATCAAAACTGGAGAGGATATTTCACTATCCAATGCGAACCTGACCAATCGAAGTACCCAAAGAATCGGTATTTCTATCGAAAAGGTTCAACGGACTTACATTCGAACCCGTTTCTTGAATCAAATGGGACGTGTTGAAGACGTTGGTTTGGGACACTATTACGGCGTATCAATTGGACAGGCATCAAGCTGGTACGGTGCTGACCGGACAGATTCAGAATTGACCCTTTCTTTTGCTTCAATTCAGGCCTACCGCAGACGAGTCTTCCTCAATTCGCTGATGGGGGTTGTTACCAACTTTGATAAGCATCAGATATATAGTTCCATACTAACGGCACTGATTAAAGTAACTGCCAAAGACATCTACTATCAAACCCTAGCCCTTCAAGTAAAAACCGCAATGGGGTTCAATCTTGACGGTAAAGGACAAATATTGCTTGGAAACTTGCATGGTCTTCGAGGATATCGCCAAGTCCATTTCAGTGGCGAAAAGCGAATCGTCATTAATGTTGAAAGCCGCACCGTTTTTTGGGAAGGCTCTCACATTATCTTCGGTGCAGTAGCGTTTATAGATATCGGTTACATTTGGAAAGATATAGATATCAATATTCAGGATCCAAAAAGAAGCGTTGGTCTGGGATTGAGGTTCAGCAGTCCAAAACTGAACGGGTTCCAGGTTTATCGTTTGGACTTAGCCTTTCCATTGGATAGGAAAGGCCAATCAAAGCCAGTAATCAGCTATGCGGTGGGACACGCTTTCTAAATCAATGCCTATTTCCAACCAAATCATCTGCTTTATTTGCTAATTTCATCAATATTCTGTTAGCTACCGAATAATTGACTTTGAAGTCGGTACGATGCGTGTAACGCTAATTTTCTCTCGATCAATAAGTTCCCCAACACGCGGTCCAAGATTGCCTTTCCAGTGATCAGTTTCGTAAACCGAACGATACAAATCTTCTCGTTGCACTTCACTCTCAAAACGACGGATCCAGACATAGAGATCCCCATCTTCTTCAGGATTCTCGCTGACAAAACTTCCAACGACCACCATTCCTTTTGACAGCTGAAACGGTAGAATTTCTTCTTCCATAAGTTGAATCCAATTTTCACGTTGACCAGATTTTATGTTATATTGACGTAACTCAAAAAACATCCATTTCTCCTCTTAAACCAATTGTTAAAAATATTCAGTTTCCCAATTAGAATTCTACCATGAAAATAACCAACACAAAAAAATGATTGTTGTAACTACTCTGTGTTAGAGGGAAACAGCTTTACCTGTAGCCATAGATTCGAAAGCCGCGTCAATAACTTTCATTTGGTTGATGCAGCTTTCTGGTGAAACACGGTGAGGTTGACCTGTTTCCAGGCAATCACATAGATATTGCAACTGAAGGGTAAATTGGTTGGCCGGTTCAAAGTGAATTATCTCAAGACCATCTTTAGTATTCGGTTCTATCGTTACTGGCTGATTCTCATTGTTCCAAACTTTGTCCAATCTTAACATCCCTGCTGTCCCAGAAATTTCAGCGTACTGACCACCAGCCGCATTAAAACCAGTAGAAATTTGAGCAATACGATTATCAGGAAAAACTAACAGCAGATAAGTTCCATCATCCACTTCAAGCCCCGGTTGTGCAACAGCAAACACCTGAACCGGCTCGACACCAAAGATGAAGCGAGCATGGTGGATACAATAACAGGCAAGATCATAGATGCTACCACCACCTTTGGCCTTGTTGAATCGCCAGTTATTCTCGGGTTTCCTAGTTTCTGGCCCACCACCACCACCGCCTGTGCAAAACGTACTACGGATATTCATGACGTCCCCAATCGCTCCAGAATCAACAAGTTCTTTGGCCTTAAGATGCATCGGATGATGTCGAAATTTGAATGCTTCTGCAATCAAAATGCCATTTTCAGTAGCAGCAGCAACCATTTGCTCAGCCTCATAGGCATTCAGTGTGAATGGCTTTTCACATAGAATTGCCTTTACTTTTCCAGAATTGGCGATTTGAATACCGTTCTCGGCATGATAAGCTCCCCAAGTACAAATGCTGACAATATCCAGATTTTCTTTTTCCAGCATTTCGTCCAAATCGAGATATCTATTTGACACCTCGAACGTTTCTCCATACCGATTTAGCGCCTCTTCTGATACATCGCAGATGGCGCAGAGTTCAGCAGACTCTGCCTCCCGGCATGCATTTCCATGTGCGTGGGCAATTCCGCCAGTGCCGACGATTCCCACGCGAAAAAGATCGGTTGTTGTTCCGTTCAACATAATTGCTTCTCCATTGGCATTACTAACATCAACCTTTTTATCATAACTGAATACTATAAATAATTCCAGATTGGTAATATTAATGCGGTCCGATTCATACTACGTGACGCAATAGATTCACCATATCATATCTGAAGACCTATCACTAAAAATAAAGCTGGATCGACAACCATTATCAAGAATCATCTAAATTTAATTAACAAACTTCTTGTTAGGCACTAACTTAATTGAATCAAAGTAAGAAATCTATTAATCACCATAATCCTGGAATAAGAGCCTTGCGTTCAAGAGGATAACCAGGAAAATGCTGATGATACCAAAAATGATGGAAGCGAGACCTAGGAACCAGATTAGCAGCTGTCCAAACGGCAAATGTCAAGCTTGGCAGTGACCATGTGGCTACGCCCCAACCAACCCACTCAATGATCTCACCCAAATAATTTGGACAGGATATCCATCGAAACAGTCCACCAAATGGAATCTTGTAATTCGATTCACCTGGCCGACGAAGGTTGCAGAGTATATAATCGGCTTGGCAATTGATAACGAAACCAACCAGAAAAAGCCCAAATCCAAATATGAATCGTGGATCCATAAGCCATCTGTTCGGGTAGCCATCGGAAATTGAAAACAAATAATGCCCAATAAAAAAACTATTTATGATATTAAACATAAAGCCTAATATCATAATTGTAACTGGCATTCGCTTTTCCTTGCCTCGCAAACGAAAAGGATAAATAAAGGCTCGGTGTACATAATGCATTTCCCACATAACCAGAAAAGCTATTGTAGTAACCGTTTTTGAATTCTGACCAAGTATAAAACTAAAAAAAAAGATGATTGGCGAGGGGGCCTCCATAACCAGCCAACCAATTTGATTTTTGACGGTAACACCCCATCCATGGCGTATATGACGACCATATGGGACAGGAATAACTAACAGTATCAGAAAAGATATTACAGACAATCCAAACCAACCGATAATCAGGAAATTGAAAAGCAGATGTTGGTTCATACCAGTTTCTGAGATTCGGACATCAAAGAATAAAACCTGTGTCTTGAAACCATTGCATGGTATCAATTAATGTTTCCTGTAAAGGTCGAGGATGGTAATCGAGTTCACAGCGTGCTTTTTGACAACTAATACTCCGATTACCACAAAGTGCGTGTAGAGACGCTTTGGTATAAAGCTGCCGTTTCTTTGTCAGGTAAGCCAACGTGCTGACAAAGGGAACACCAGCTTGAGCTAGCCACATTGGACATACGAAAGGAGGTGGAGGAACACCGACAATCTCTCCAATTATGTCTGCTAGTTTTTCGATCGAACACCAGTGACCGGATAGGATATATCGATCGCCACTTGCCAATTTCTCTTCAGCTCTAAGCGCACCTTTAATTACGTCGCGAACATCCACCCAATTAAATCCACCATCAACTAAAGCTGGCATTTTACTGGAAGCAATGTTGAGCAAAACTTGACCAAAATGAGAGGGGCGATAGTCATACGGCCCAATAACACCAGTTGGAATGATAATCACGGTTTCCAACCCTTGTTCAATTCCTCTATAAACTTCTTTTTCAGCTGCCGCTTTAGATCGATCATAAGGAGGATCGGTTTCTGATTCAGCTAAGGAACGTGATTCATCTATGGGAACATCTAGAGGTTTTTGTGTAAATGCATGAATTGAACTAAAATAGATCAATCGTTGTACACCACAATGCAAGCATGCTTTGATCACATTTTGCGTACCATAGACATTAATTAACTCAAGACGCGGCCATTCACTCGCTAGTATTGAAATGTAGGCGGCTAAATGGTAAACAACCTCCATCCCACTGAACGCGCGATACAAAGATGCCAAATCACGGACATCCCCCTTCACAATCTCAACGTCTAATCCATCAATTGCTCGCTGATCCCGATGGATCAACACACGTACGGCACGGCCCTGAGACAGTAGTGTACGGACCAAGTTTCCTCCGATATGTCCAGAGGCTCCCGTTACGACAGTTTTCATGAGCTGGTAAACCATTCCAGACAATTCTACAACCATACATCGTACACACGATCAGCCAATCGTTTAAAAATCACTACAGCTAATTTTTCACTTCACTTCTGTATCAACTCGATCAGAAATGAGCACTCCTCCACGAGACCAATGATCCTTCTCTACCTCTTCGATGACAACCATCGTACCATCTGGATTGGCATCGCAGATATCAACCATTGCATCGGTAATAGTTTTAACCAGTTGACGCTTTTGTTCCTGATTCCTACCTTTCAACATCTTAACCATAATAAAGGGCATATCCATCTCCTAGAAAGTAGATATATGCGACAATTCTAATACATTCGTTCCTTAGGATTGCAAGCACGTCATTATAGCAAAACCAAAGTGGAAATTCAATCAAACACCGATCGGTCTGAAATTGGTAATATATTCTTTGATTTTTCTGTTGTTTCCCTACTTCGTATACAGATAACACCAAGCTGATTAATCCCATTTAAATTAGGGTATAATAATTCATGCAAGTAAATGTCGATCCAATTGTTAGGATATCACTATGCTAAAAAACAACCGAGTTTTGCTGCTAGGAATATTGACAATAATGATGAATTGGACAGTGATGACTGAGCCTAACCAAACCGTTTTAGTTGACAACGAAGAGGCGCAAGCGTCCCTTATCATTCCGCCTGACTCCAGCCACTCAATTAAGTGCAGCTGACGAACTAAAAACCCATATAGAGGCAATCTCAGGCGCTAGAATCCCGATTACAGGCGATGATACAAAGGTCAACGGCGTTAAGACTTTGATTGGACCGCCACTCTCAAATTCCAGTTTGAACAAGATGCGGAAGGGTAGTGATGACCCTGCTACCTTCCGGATTTCCGTGACCAACGGAACAGTACAGTTAATGGGTCTTTCAGATCAAGGTATACTATTCGCCGTTTATGAATTATTGGAACAACTTGGTGTACGCTGGTTTGTTCCTGGAGAAATCGGCACTGATATCCCTCAGAATTCAACTATAACCGTACCTCATCAGGACATCATTCAGCATCCTGGTTTTGCAGGACGAATATTAACTCTTGACGGCAGAGGAAATAACAGTCAAAAATGGTTCAGGAGAATGAAGATGGGAGGTTTTAATACTGGAGGGCTTGGGCTTGGAATCCACGCAGATCCAGAGACAGAGCCAGAACTTTTCATGATGGGAAATAACCATCGGACCAAATTCGCGCATGTAGAAAGAACCAGTGGTGGGACTAAAATAAAGGTCAGCCACCCTAAGGTGTTGCAACGAGTAATCGAGGCCTGCCGGAAAGATTTAGGAAAAAACCCCGACACCAAGTATATGAGCATTGGGCCAAAAGAGGGGCATGGATTCGGTTTTGATCAATGGGATGCTGACGATATTGACCCACTGCACGGCAACGTGTCAGTTACCGACCGATACGTAAAATTCTTCAATCTTGTACTTGATGATATCCAGAGAGACTATCCTAATGTTGGATTGTCGTTTTACTGCTATTCGCAACACATGCGGCCGCCAGTTAGAGAAAAGCCTAACTCAAAAATCCTGCCGGTACTAGCCCCCATAGACATTTGCCGGCTTCATGATATTGACAATCCGCATTGCTGGGAACGCCAATACATTAAAAAGATTATCGAAGGCTGGAAAGCACTTGACGTCAAGATGATGTACCGAGGATATTTGTTTAACCTTGCTGATCATGGGTTGCCTTTTTCCATGATTCAGCAGGTTCGTCGTGAATATCCATACTATCACTAGCAGGATATGATAGCGTGTCGAGTAGAATGTCATCCGGCATGGGCTTATCATGGTCCATCACTTTACCTAGCAGCCAAAATCATGTGGAATCCTGCACTCGATGTTGATGCGACGCTTGACGATTATTTTTCGCGGTTTTATGGTCCTGCGGCTAGACCAATGAGAACCCACTTCGAAATCCTTGAAAGTGCGATTCAAAAAGCTGATTACCATACCGGTAATGTTTTTGACATGCCGCATATTCTTACCCCAAAAGTTATGGATAAAATGAACATAACTCTTCAGCAAGCAGAAAATCTAGCTATTGATGATTCAATCTATGTGCGACGTGTTAACATAATCTGAATTGGGTATGACTACGGTGTAGCAAACCTAGCAATGATGGCAGCAGTCAAAAATTTCGATTCTGTTCTAGCCAAAGAACAATTAGACCTAATAACGAAAGAAATCGGCCCAAAAGCTCTGGCACATGAACCACCTTTAATTAGTTGGCGTTACGGTGATGTTGAAAGAGGATTTATTAATCGCTTCTGGCAACAAACGGTTGAACCAGACCTCAATCGTACCACAAATGGTAATGAGCTCGTCGCCAAGTTACCGGATGAATGGTTTTCATGCTTGATCCGTTTGATGGCGGTGAAGGATTAGGCCTGTGGAAACCTGATGTGGGAACCGACTCTTGGTAGAAACTGAAGACATACTCACAGTCTTGGTCCAACCAAGGTTTGCGCTACTACAAAGGAGCGGCTTAGTATCGAACTCAGGCGAATGTACCAAGCAAATACAAGGGACGCAAGATATGTTTGTGGTTAGGCGGAGTGGATGAAACACCCAAAATTTGGGTCAATGGCACTCCATTACCAGAACTGACTCGTGGTGCAGCCCGATTGGTCACCCCTGGGAAATGGATGAACTCGGCACCGACGGACTTACTGGCCCGGCCATGATTTATGCTTCCAAGTAATTGGCAGTCATCCGATCGAATCGAATGAGCGTTTCAAGGACTAACCTGACTCCAACATAATACTAATATATCAAACAAGATGAAAGACTATAAATGGATATTGGAACGGACAATATACTTACATCCTAAGTAGTCTTCGATAACAAAGATAAGCTGAGCTAACCAGAAAGAGCAATATCAGTTATCATGAAAAAGCAGGAAACATTATTGGAAGGCATTGTTGTCGAGCGCTTTGTACCTAACAAACCTCATAAGGGTAAGGTCTTAGCTGCTGTTCAGGCACACGCAGACGACATTCCACTTTTCGCTGCCGGCACAATTGCCAAATTTATCGCAGAAGGTTACATAGGCTATCTGATCCAGACAACAAACGATGAGAAATGCGGACCAACGCCAAGTATCGGTCAAACTATATTGAGTAACGAATTCGAAGTCGACGAATTGGCTAAAGTCTTGGGATTAAAAATGGTATTCAATCTTGGATACCGGAATCACCGCTTGGACGAAGCGTCACCAACAGAACTACGGGCTCGATTGGTATTTCTATTTCGTGCCCTCAAAGTCGACAGCGTATTTACTTTCAATCCTTGGGGACATGGTGAAGAAAATCCAGATCACTACATAACTGCGCAAGCTGTTGAAGCCGCTCGCTGGATGGCTGGTATGGGTAAAGATTATCCGGAACAAGTTGCTTGTGGCATCACGCCTCACACTGTAAGAGAACAATATTATTGGGTCGCCCGTCGAGGCCAACCGTATAATCGGGTAATAGACATAAGCAACTACATAGAAGAAAAAGTGGCTTCCATGAGTACCAATAAATCTCAGGGTCCAGCCGGTTCACAAGGTTCTAGGCTGAGGGCAAAGCTGACAGAGCAGGCATTGCGTCTGCCAGAACTTGGTGATGATGATGAAACCGCGGATCGCCAGTACATTAAACTGTTTGGTTTAAAGGAGAACAGGGAACTCGGAAAAAGGCACGGACTAGAGTTCGCAGAAGGATTCTACTATGTCGGTCCCGGAGGCACATTTACTGGTTGTATTGAATCCACCGATGTAGAAAGTTACGTTGCCAAAAACGCTGTCCCCCTCTAACAGATATTAAGAGTAGATTGAAACGAGGAGATTCAATCTACTCTTAATATAAAGACAAAATTGTCTATGGCCGCACAATAGTCCCATCTAACCGCCGATCTTCAGACATATGACGAGGGATTTTTGTCTGTTCGATATCAAGTAATTGAGCAGCTTTTGTTTCATTGATGTCAATACCCAATCCTGATTGGTCATTAGTATAGAGATATCCTCCTTCAAGAATAGCATGTCCTGGAAAAACATCTAATTCCTCTGCATTAAAATGATTGTCTTCTTGAATTCCAAAACTCCAACTAGCTAAATCTAAATGCATCGCCGCCACCTGATTTACGGGATCATTATCCCCACCCTCCTGCCAAGCGGTATTTATCCCAAACCATTCGCACAAACTGGCAATCTTTCGGCATTGCGTAATACCTGCCGCTTTTGAAACCCTAACCCGGACAAAATCAATAAGCCTCTCGGTAATAAGAGGCATCCATTCGTGAGGATTAATAAAAAGTTCTCCCATTGCCTGCGGTGTTGTACATTGTTGCCGAATCAGGCGAAACCAAGCAATTTGCTCAGGTGGAAGCACATCTTCAAGAAAATACAAGCGGTAAGGTTCAAGGAGTTTAGACAAAGTTACAGCATTCTGCGGACGGAGATGTTCGTGAACATCGTGGGTCAGTTTAGGCTTAAATCCTAACTTTGAACGCAAATAATCGAACATCTTGGGAATGTTCTCCAAATAGGCCTCATCGTCAAAGAAATGTGGCTTATGCCAAGCATTTTTGGATAACCGTGCATCACTTTGATCAATGAATCCACCACCACCATACCCTCCAAGCTGACATCGAATAACCTGATATCCCTCTTCCATGTAACTTCGTACATCGTCCTCCAAAGCAACCAAATCACTTCCACTAGCATGGGCATAACACGGAACTGCTGCACGGCACGGACCACCTAAAAGTTGATAGACTGGCAATCCAGCTTCTTTCCCTTTGATATCCCAAAGGGCCATATCGATACCAGCCAAAGCGGTATTCAAAATTGACCCATTCCGCCAATATCCGCTGGTGAAAGCGGATTGCCAATTATCTTCGATATGACCTGCGTTGCGCCCAATTAGCTTTGGGCCGACACCTTGCTCTACTGCGGTAACCACTGTTTCAGCATGATACTGATCGCTGGCTGAACCAATACCATACAGCCCCGGTTGATCCGTTATAACCTTGACAATTACCCATGTCCCATTGGATCTGGTTCGAATGCATTGAATCTCTTTAATATTCGCCATCTGTTTCTCCTATATTGCTGATTTTTAACAGTGGCCGTTCCCAATATCAACCCGGGAATATTCACCATCAAATCAATCTATGAGTCACCATTATGGTTCAGCCACATTTTTTAATCAATCTAACTACTATGTTTCTCCTGTCCATTATCGTATCTAAGCTTGAAACAGACCATAAAATTGTATCCAACTAATAACTCGGTAACATAGTTCCACAGGGATACCCAATTTTTGTGGCGATGCGCCGACAGACAGAATCAGATTACCATGGCATAGCCAGCAAAGGTCTTAGGGTGAGGATTACCTACCAAATGCCAATTCGAAGAAGGGAGCTGCTGCGCTCTGGATGATACGCGAGATTTACAGGAGTAATATGAAGAACTTAATCCACAGAATACGAAAGATGAAGTTTTTAACGTAAACGGTGACAGTTAAACGAATATCGAACAGTATTCAATCACCTGACAAAGGATGGCTTTCATTCTTTTCTGCTGATTACAACGAGGTTGCTAAAGCCCTGATAGACTCACTAAATCAAATCAGTTAACATCTATCATGCGCCTTAATTCAAGTCACTCTATCCAAGCAATTTAGTGATGAGTCCCCATCCACTAATGCCAGCAAAGCAAATCAAGATTACAGCCGATACCAGCCCACCAACCAACATGGGAAGCCGCGTCCGATAAAGTACCGGCAATTTAAAATTCAGGTAGAGGGCAGCAAGCATCATCAAAGCTATTGAAAAATTGGCCAAGATAAATCCAGCAACTTGTGTCAGGATGTCGAACGGAACATTGAGCCAGACAATTATCATGGTAGCAGTGAAGATATAAACACACACGTTGCGACGAATTCTACCGTAATCCCACTCACGGTCAGGCCAGATGGCTTGAAAGAATTCCTGCATTACACGAGCATATATTTCAGGTAGCACTTGCAAAGTACCCCATAATGCAGCGATAATGCAAATATAGTAAAACCAGACCAACGAAGCGTGTATGTTACCCCAAACATGAGCTTGTTCAGTGAGTAAACTCCAACCTTTAAACTCGGTTTGGAGCGGGTACAAAACAGCGGCACCAGATAGCATGAAAGCACCTGTTACAATGAACAGCACAATTGCCCCAATACTCACATCCCATCGCAAGGGAGCGATAATTTTTCGTAATTGATTGGCCTGCGCCGGATCTTCAGGAAGATAATTAATTGTGTCTTGAGTAAAAGCGTGTCGTTGAATAACCGAAATCTTTTCATGCCCAGTCAATCCCCAGCGGTGCAGACCAATCCAGTTCGCATAAACAATATACCCCATTACGGATCCACCTACATAAGCAAAGGTGGTAGCCATTGTCAGTAACGGGTTTTTAACAGCATCCTGTGGTGTCCAATCGGTTGGTTCCGGCAGATGACCGAAACTCAGGCTGCCACCAACTGCTTTCCCGAAATCTGGACGTACCATCAGCGTACCAATAATGGTACCCCCAACGAGAATGCCACAGATGATAATCTGCTGCTTCTCCAGTTTTTCAAATGAGAGCATTAACCCGAATATAAGCGCTAAAGCAACGAAGGCAGAGGTGATGATGTTTTCCCAAACTGGCTCAGGAATAGAAGTTGGTAATATATCTCTGAGAATGAAATGAAACAGGTCACCGCAAGGTTTGGAAATCGGGACCCACGCCAAGGGAGCACCAATCATCTCCAAAGCAATAATTGCTATCAGTAACCAACCACGAGGGCCAGGTAAACGTACAAGGCGGTGACCTATATGTTCACCACTGACCGCTGTGTAACGACCAAGCAAATAAGTGACGAAAATCCCTTTGACAACACAACTTAAAAGCACCAACCATAGGAGTCCGTAACCAGCCCAAGCACCGGTACGAACAACGACAATGGTTTCTCCCGCACCGATACTAACTGAGGCGACAATTGCCGCTGGTCCAAAAACCGAAAGTAACCCGAACAATTTTTTGAATGACCAAGGTTCGGCATAGATACCAGTAACAGGAGGAATTTCAATTTTGCCTACTATCTGTTCAGTATTTTCTTGATCTGTATGCTTCATTATTCCACCTTAATTTAGTCTTTTGGTTCATCGCCATGCTCGCAGCCGCAAAACGCAAAGATATCATAACAATTTTCTTGAGAGAATAGAAATTTTTTCAAACTGCTCTTCAACTAACAATCGACTGTAACCGGTGATCTCCTCAAGATGAATATTTTGCCAAGCCGCCCATGGATGCTGAAGACGCCACCCACGCAACTGGACAGAAAGAATAGCCTTCTCAGCGTGAACAAACGCATCTCTCTTTGCTGCATTCCAACTCGGCATCGATTTTGCCAGACATGCCAAACGAGTAATAATCAAATCACTATATTTCCTGCCTAATTCAGGAGATGACCCCAATTCAATCACACCATCTTTTCCATAATCAGGATCTGTTTTGATTCGATCAATTTCCACCAAATCCGGTTCCAGATGCCAGAGCAACGAGGTTTCACCAATACCAGCATGATCACCTAGATAGCCAGCGTCAAGCGCTAACCAATATTCAGGAATTCCGAGTACTGAAACCTGTAGCCGTTCGGTCATCCGGGTTGCGATTTCTCGAACGACAATCTGTTAATTATGTCCATAATGTCCCGTCAGCATAATAATAGCCTTAAAATCCAGTCGATGAAATTCGCCACACATCTTTTCCAGCCATGGTCGGAGCAAATAATTCTCCCATGAATTTTCCAGTTCCATTTTAACAGTTGCCGGTTTATCCAAACCTCCCATACCACCGTAAAGCGGAGGATGGACAATCCCACCAGATTTTTTAGCGGCTCCGATACAAAGAGCATGGGCTTTAAGGGCATCTAAACTAAGCGCATCATGTTCACCATGCCACTCCACCGTACCCAGAGGAAGAAAGACAACTGGTAACTTTTCAAATGCCAACCGGAACTCTGCTGGCAACATGCGTTCCCATTGAATCATTTCTTTCTGATTCTGATCCACCTTTTCTTCCTGTTAATCAGATTCCAGAATCAAATTCCCATTTTCAATCATTGATACTAACGGATGATCATCAATAGTTAGAGGAAGATCAATTCGCGCGTGACGTCTACTAGATTCATAACAGGCAAAGATGATCTCTGTCGCTTGGAGTGCTCGTTTACCACTTAGTTCGGGCATAACACCACTCTCCAACGACTCGACCAGATTAGCGATTGCCCGAGATATATAATTTGGGCCATGTAGATTTTCACCATTGGTATCAATCACTTCCCAAGCTGATGAATTCTTCCTCATGATTCGAAGATGGGACCCATCGGTAGCTCCAACCTCTATCATCCCATCTGTACCAATCAACCGATTATGGGCACCAACTCCTTTGGCACCGACTCCTGTTGCAATCAAGCCAAAGACTCCATTCTCATATTCCCAGTAACCAATGGCTTGGTTCTCCACAACCGCACCGAAAACCAGATTTTCTTTTCGATAATCGATTTGACCAATGACCCACTTGGCCGGCAGGTCGTCATTATAAAAACTGAACATATCGATATAATGCGTCCCATAGTCAAAAATATCGCCACAAGCCGCCTCAAGTCTTTGCAAACTACCGATTTCCTCATTTTTCAGGAGTTCTTTGGCCTTAACGAAAGGTAAGCCAAAACGACGCTGATGATTAAAAGTTAGCTGGATTCCAGCTACTTGGCACTTCTCAACCATTAATCGTGCATCTTCCCAATTATCAGCCATTGGTTTTTCACAATGAATAGCACGAACACCTGATGCCACACAATCAAACACCATCTGTGCGTGGAGTTTCGGCCAGACACAAACTGATACAATATCAAGATCCTCCTTCTTCAGCATCTCCATGTGCGAAAGATATGTATTCGGCAGTTGACAATGATCAGCAAAAGCTTGTGCATTTTCCGGTTTTATATCAGCACAAGCAATTAACTCACAGTTCTCAAGATCCTGATAGGCTTTGGCATGCTGATACGCCATAGCATATCCTATATGTCCCGGTTGCTACGCTCTGTTACCTGTGCCAATAAAACCAATTTTCAGTTTACTCAAAATCTATGTTCCCTAATTTAAAGTATGAATTTGTCAAGCATTTATTAGACATGGTAGATGTAAAGAGACCTGTTTTTCAGAGGCAGATCTATCCAGCTCCCATCCTGTCGATGGCTTTCAGCCACGGCCAGACATATTTCTGTCGCATGATGCGCAATTCCAATATCACCAAGCGTTTGACACCCTGTTTCTAAGGCATCAATCAAATCTTCCAAGCAAAAAATCGTTGCACTGTGATGCACAGGATCAGGATACTCCACATCAAGGAACGGGGTGTAACGATCAGTAACTTGCGTTTTTTGTTGTAATTGCCAATTCATGCCGTTATTGCTACTCTTGATTGCTCCTTCAGTTCCAAAAATTTCAAAATCCCAGTTTCCGACTGGAATTGTTGTTGCTTCTAATCCATTTTCAAAAACAATTTGGTAGGTAGAGCTAGGATCTGAATCTAACCGATTGTCCTCAATCAGCAAGCCATGAGGACGTAAATCACCACGAACACGGGTGGCCCATGAATCACCCATTAAGTACATCAAAGTATCAACTGAATGGATGTGACCATGTAACAGACTGGTCGCCGCATAGTGGACCCCATACTGCAAATCACCGATTTCACCTTGATCTATCCACTTTTTGGCTTGTTGATATCTCGAATCAAATCGCCTTAAAACTCCTGTATTAAGAAATACGCCATTCTCTCGACATGCTTCCAGAACCTTGTCCGCCTCATCCATCGAACAAGCAATCGCTTTTTCCAAGTAAATCATTTTTACACCTGATTCTACCACCTGCACCGCCATTTCCGCATGCAGTTCCCCCTTGGTACAAATGGCAACAATATCCGGCTCTTCCTGTACAATCATTTCAAGGTAATCTTGATATAAGGCATGGATACCCCATTTATTTGAGAAAGCAGATCTTTTTTCCAGAAGGATGTCAGCACCTGCTACCAATTCAATCCGATCAGTCTCTTGACACGAAGCAGCAACTGAGTATGGTAACTTCACCGGTGGGTAGTTGATAACCTCTTGATCAATTGTAGACGCCATTCTGCCAAGTCCTACAATTGCTAAACGATATTTTTTCATATCCCCTCTCTACAATATCATCTTTAACATCGTATGTTCTTCCAAACCTACCCAAAGGATATAGAACCAATTTTGCACAGTCTACTTTAAGGCAGTTTAACAATAAACCCATGAAGTTATTATATCTTTTGCATAGAAGATCTCTTATGAATAATTACATCACTAAGGCTAAGATATAACAAAGCATCTTAAATACAAGATAGCTACTTGAGAATTACCATTTTTTGGGTAGACGTATAATCTTGAGTTCTGAGGGTGCAGAAATAGACGCCACTGGCTACTTTACCACCGGCATCCGTCTTGCCATCCCAGTAGACAGCTCTCGACCGACTGACATACCTTCCCGCTTCCATATAACCGATTCTAATGGTTCTAATTGGTGTCCCTATTACATTATAAATTACAACTGTAACCTTTGAACTCTGGCTGAGTTCAAAAGGGATCCAAGTTTCCGGATTGAACGGGTTCGGGTAGTTCTGTCGCAGAAGTGTTTGACCGGGTAAACTCATGGATAGAGTTCTGAGAACGCTCAATACCAATTCTTCGGTCTCTGATCTACGAGATATTTTTTCCAATTCCATGATAGCCAATTGGATATTCTTCTTTTGCGGAGAAGAGAAATCAAATTTATTGGACAACATTGCTGGAGCAGACAATGCCTGACCAAAATTGCGTGTAACCTGAACCAGATCAAGTACATTTACGAAACTATCCTGATTGACATCTCCAACAAGATTGCCACCAATTTGGCCAAATTGCAATGCCACCTGCACTAAATCAAAAATATTGACAAAATTGTCGCCATTAACATCACCCAAAGCAACCCGACCAGTATCAACAACCTTATCACTGATGGAACCAACATCAACAATGATAATCCCAATATTGCTATCATTTGTTCCGTCATTCGCTTTGAAAGTAAAGGTATCAGTCCCATAGAAGTTAGCCTTGGGAGTATAAGTCAGCTTCGGTGAAGTTCCGGACAACTTGCCGTTTGAAGGATAACTGACAATGGTATACGTTAATCGATCCCCATCTGCATCACTACCAGTAAGCTCAAACTCAATCAAAGCACCTGTGACCGTCTTGATAGTCTGGCCATCAGCTATCGGATTGCTATTCGAGGTGATTGTAACTGAAGGCAACCAATTCCCATATGAACCCATGTTAGGTAGCGAACCACCAGCATAATCCCTGAGATCAATATTGACTCCACTCTCCAAAGTTCCTACATCAATACACGGGCTGTTTGCCTCAAGACGATAATCCCCGTCGACACTGCTTATAAATAGCGGGTCAACATCAATGTTACTATCTGCCCAATTGACTGTTCCATTATCATTGGTCACAATTCCGGTCTTCCCTCCCTGGACATCAGAATAAGAAATAGAAATTGCATTCGATCTATCGTTTTCACTGAAATATACTTGCGGTAACAGATCCCCCCAAAGAATAACATTAACCAAAACAGGAGAAGAACTAGCTGAGCAGTATATGCCAACACCGCGTTGGGCCAAATTGTTAACGATAGTACAATTGATAAATCTAGGTGAAGAGACATCATAGCAATAAACCGCACCGCCATCACCCACAGCTCGATTATTGACAATATTACAGTTAGTAACAATCGGAGCAGAATCACTTATACAATAAATCGCACCACCATTTCCCATAGACTGATTATCAGCAACAATGCAGTTGATTAAGTACGGTGACGAACTATCATAACAAAAAAGCCCACCACCATAACGAGCAACCTGATTATTGATAATGATACAGTTAATAATCGTCGGTGACGAATTATTGAAATAGATCCCACCTCCCACATTGTTCGGCCAT
>DTUY01000217.1:0-16155 GCA_012963885.1 Candidatus Poribacteria bacterium
GCTTCTGCTAATTTCATAATTAGGCTCCAATGATTAAACCAACTCAGAGAGAATAGGATGCGGTGCTTCTGTCACTATTCACATATCAAAGGATGATCGATTCAGTTTAAACTATCATTTTGCACCATACTTCACGAGAAGATTTGCAAAGCCTTTATTGCTGCCGCACTTGCTGATTAATGAACGCCCCATGTCATCCTTCGAATTTGGGTCAGCTCCAGACTCAAGGAAGTAGTTGAAGAATATCATAATGCCAACAATGGATCGAATAATCAGTCGGTGTGAAACCTCTCAGACGCGCATTGGCCAAAGATTTATCTCGACTCAAGTTTTCAGATACACTATCATAACTTTTTGCCAGATAAGGCCCGTGAGGTTGTCGGTAATTGTGCCATTATGATTGTCGGTATATGAGGGCCTATTAGAAACAAACTGTGCGTCTTAACCAAAAAAGGTTGGTCTTGAGTTGGTTCGGGTATCGATTGAAAATTATCGAAAATTTCATTTGTCCGGTATCAATGACTTTATATTGGTTGATAGACACGGTGGTTTGTGGCTCAACTTCAGGTTGGGTTACAATAGGCTCTCGTTTCTGTTCAACTTTAGGCTTATCCTGACACCCTACCAAAACAATCAGCAAAAATAATAGACTAATTCGTTTCATCTCACAAATAATTTCTTGTCATTTTCAATCCCAAAGTGGATTATAATTGCAGCCTAAGCCTGAGTATTAGCAGGAATCGGACAAAATAAATATACAGCATCGCCAAATTCTTGTAAAGTAATATGACTTTGATTTGCCACTCGATTTTACCCCGACGGCGATACATACAATACGTCGGATCATTTTCCAGCGCAAAAGATCAGCTTCGAAAACAGCGTAGCACTACATCCCTTCCAGCGAAAAACCAAAGCCATACGATCCATCCATGCTGGTCAGAACTAGACTTCAGGTCGGTGTAGGTGGTTTTATTTTGACCTGCGTCACTTCAACGTGAAGCCCAATTTGATCGTCTAGTTGAATTGCCAGAGAGCGAAGATCTCAGAATGGCTATTCCTAAGGCCATGGAGTCGATCGAAAACGACTATACTAATCTTGAGGGGCTACTGCCCAAGGAGGAATATCAGGAGCTTGACATGAGGTGTTGGCTCAGCTGCTGCTCACCCTGAACCCTGATGAGTTGAAGCGGGTATCGGGTGATGTTTTTGGCCGCATCTACGAGTATTTTCTGACCCAGTTTGCTGATCAGAAAGCACACGACGGTGGAGAGTTCTTCACTCCGATCTCCTTGGTTTCCCTGATTTCTAATGTGTTGGAACCCAAGGTGGTACAGTCTTAGCGACTTGTGGTTCCGGTCGGATGTTCGTTCAAAGCGCACGTGTTGTGGAACAATAAGGCCAGAACCCGACCGAGAAGCTGGCCTCCAAAGGCTTGGAAAAGAATCCCACGACCTTGCGTCTGGCCCCGATTCCCTAAGCCGTTAAATAACAGAGCTACAACTCGCCTGGATTGAAGAATTTTAATGTCGAACATATGAGAGCATTTGTATAGTCAACAAAGAGTCCCATACCCATGGGAAATTAAGTTCATGCCGCCAAATTGCCTCTATCCTGACTAACTCCAGATGCTAGAAAACATCCATAGCATTCCTACCTTGGCTCTGTCTTCTAACATCATTACCGTATATTACTATCTGTATTTTTCCAGTAATATTGGTAATTGCCATCTAAAATGGGAGATTAATTTAACAGTATCAACTTTTATCAGCAACATAAACCCAACCGATGTTCTGATGACGGAGACAACTATGGTTAATAAGTTGACCTCTCTTTTGAATTGACCTATAATGTCGAATATTTAATAATTCACTTTGGGAACGAGTGTAGAAGCTGTTTTTAAACAACAGATAAATATGAATGCCTACCAATGATATCGTTACTATCAATGTCCTGGTCGTTTCTATGTTCAGTATTCTCAATGTCGCAACTGCTGCTGCCAGTGAAACTTTTGCTCGCCAACCTCTATCCACAAAGTTTCCGCAAGCTGAAGTTGTACATCGCCTAATTAAAGGGTTTCTCTTGCTCCAAAATCTATTAGAATGGGATTCTCCCTGGGGAAAAAACCTGTCCCAATTAGGAGACCACATCTTTCCCTGCCCGACGGAATTAGGTATAGGCTCGGAAGAACCCCCCCCTTTATTCGTTGACCGGCGGTAACATACCCTGCACCGCCCGAACGCGCTTCACAGAGCCTGTGACCCTTTAGCAGTCTTCGTTTAATCAAAGAAAAAATACGACAGGAGAAAGTATGAATCATAGCTACTGCCTTCCCCATCAAATATTTGCTAACCAAAGTATCTTGCTCCTTGACCAAGCGCTAATTCAGCAGGAATCCGGCATTCAACGCCAGGTGCATCCTGGACAGAAGAGCCCGGTTGTCATGGAACCTGGTAGGGACAAGCCCTGGGAGTTTTGCGGGGCAAGAATGAGCAAACGTATCCATCTCTACGGCACAACGCTTTACGACGATCTGGTCGGCAAATACCGCATGTGGTACTTCGCCCGCATGGGACCACACTGGCGCTTCGAGAGCGGAAACTATCAAATTCCCGGATTGTATGTACCCCGTACCGATCAGAAACCTTACTCCTGCCATGGGGTGACCGCAGACCAGTATGGGCGATCCTTTGTGGACAACGACCGGGGCGATCTGACCTGTTATGCTGAGAGCGATGACGGAATTAACTGGGTCAAACCCAATCTTGGCATTTTCACCTTCAATGGCAGTCCCGACAATAATATTATCTGGGATCTCCACGGCGCTTCCGTGTTCATCGACCGCCAGGAGAAGGACGCTAACAAAAGGTACAAAGCCATTGGCTTTTGTCGCCGCTACCGCAATATTTTCCTAATCGTGTCTGCCGATGGCATTCACTGGGACGACAAGGACTATCTTGAACCGGTCTCAGGACGCAGCAACGAGGGAACATTCAATGTCACTTATGACGCCAGAAACCAGTTGTTCCGAGCTTACTCTCTCGGTCGCTTCGATGACAAAGAAAAGCGGCGGGTCATCTGTTACACCGAAAGCCCCACTTTGGAAGGACCCTGGAAAGAGTCTCAGCCCATGTTGGAACCCACCAACTGGGACGATGAAATAGGGCGTCGGAAATACGGGGCACTGCGAGCCGAGTTCCACAACTTGTCAGCCTTTCGCTACAATAATATTCATATTGGTTTGTTGGGAGCATTGTATGTCACAGCGGAGCAAGTATCCGGTCAGGAGAATCAGATGCCTTGTGACGGGCCAATCGATTCCCAGATCGTGTACAGCCGAGACGGGATCAGTTGGGAGCACGCAGATCGAGAGCGGACGGCTGTAATCCCCCGGGGTGAAGGGGACGCTTTTGACAGAGGAATGATCATCGGCACAGCCAAAGAGCCCATAATTCAAGGGGACGAAATTCACTGGTATTATACTGGCTGTGAGCATACCCACGGGGAGGCAGATATGGAAAAGCGGGTCAAACGGCTGGCCCGAGCCAGTTGGCCTAAAGACCGCTTTGTGGTGCTCAAGGCTGAAGGTGATGGTCGAGTGGAAACTAAAGTCCTTCTTCCACCTAAGGGTATCACTGGTCTGGAGGTGAATGCCAATGCCGCAGGTGGGAAGCTACTGGTAGAGCTTTGCGACGTCGAGGGGAGGGTCTTGAAGGGCTTCTGCCAAGAAGAATGTGAGCCTCTGAACAGGGATGAACTGCGGTGGCAGGTAAAATGGAAAAGAGCCGACATTTCAACAGTCAAAGAAGGTTTCAAGATTCGGTTCATCCTGAATAGGAGTATGCTATACAGTTTTACATTCTGTAAGGTCTAGCACCAGTTTTCAGATTGTAGTAGGATTGCAGGGTATCAGACTGGCCGGCTTAGTTGAACCCAATGTGCTTACAGCAAATGCGGATACTTAAGGAGTACTAAATGAAGGATTCTATCCAATAAATCTAATATATTAAGTAGTAGTCCGTTTGCTGTTAGAGACTGTTAATATTCAGAGTATCATTAAGGTAAAATTGAGGTGATATGATGGTTAAAGGTAGGAAACGTAGAGCGGTTGGAGGGCCCGAAGGAATGCGAGCAGTGGCTGCAGATGAAACTCGGGTGGAAATGGTGCTAATACCGGCGGGAACATTTGAAATGGGTAATCATTTTAATCAACCGGAATGGTGTGCGGGAGGAGAAGACCGATGGCAATGATGGATGCGCTAGTTCGCTATGGACGTGAGCCAGAGGCTTACGCTATCCGTGAAATGCCCATACCGGTTATTGGCCCCGATGAGGTTCTTGTTGAGGTCGCCTACGCGGGCATCTGCGGCACCGACGCCGTCACGTTCCGCAACGAAGATCATGGTTTCGTCGATCCCTTGATCCAAGGTCATGAGTTGTCGGGAATTATGGTGGTGGTAGGTGACCACGTGGCAGGTTGGTCCCTAGGCGACCGTGTAGCGCCCGAAAGCAGTGCTCGGTTGTGCGGGACATGTCCTATGTGTCTGACTGGCCGGCGCTACCTATGTCCCGAGCAGCAATGCTTCAGCTACGGCATCCACGGTGTTTTCGCCCGTTATGCCAAGTGCCATGGCCGAACCTCTGGGCGTGTCCTACGAGGCTACCATCACAAACGGTGACGTTGGGCCGGGCGCCATCGGCGTGTTCGCGGCTCTGTCGGCGTGGATGGCGGGTGCGACAGAGGTAGCTCTGGTCGGCACTAGCCACGCACGAGCTTCCTCTGAGTCAGTGGCGAGAAGGCTTTGATCTTGCCGTCTTGCGCAACGCACTTAAGGTGCTACTTGTGTCTGAAGGTTAGATTACGCTATTATTCTCTGTTCCCTGACTCCGCTAACCCTATTGGTAGGGACATCAACGGCGGGTTTCAATGTGCGTCAGGATTGCATTAATTATCCTTGAGCTCCTCCGCAGGAAGGGGCTTTACAAGCCACGAAGTGACGTCCTTTACCACTGTCGGCTATTGCGCGGGTATCAATGAGTGTTTAGCTCGCTGTGTTCAGTTGCTATTGGGCAGAGAAATCAGCGACCCAAGCCTTTAATGGCGGGGCTGAAGACTGTTTTCGCACCTTGACATATTTTGATACCCCTGCTATTTTGGCTTCTTTTGGCGCAACACTAACATCTTCCGTGGATCAGAGCGAAATTATCAAAGCTTGTCACCGATGGTGATTGCCAACTTGGATCTGTGGTCATTTTCCGCTGATGGTTTTGTCACTGCATCCGCATCTAGACGCTTTTCATCATGTAGCCCCTAGTCCGGGGAATACGGCCGAGAGATACTCTCAGGATTTGCTTTTGAAGAGTCGCGCATTGATGAGATAGTGGCAGAAGGGCCATTGCCTGGCCTAATACGATTCATGCTGGTTGTAATGCCTTGAGCCAAATAATTCCCGGAATCTTCTTATGAATAACAATTTACTGTACGAACGTCGCCAACGACTGTTGGGTAGCGGAGCACCGCTCTTCTATCAGGATCCCATACACATTGTCCGAGGCGAGGGCGTTTGGTTATACGACGCAAATGGTAAGCGCTATGTGGATATGTACAATAACGTTCCCTGTGTTGGTCATGCAAACCCTCGAGTGGTCGAAGCAATGCGTGAGCAGAACGCAACCCTCAACGTACACAACCGCTATCTACACGAGGGTATTCTTGACTACGCTGAGCGGCTGACTGCTCGTCATGATGAATCCTTGTCGAGCGTAGTTTTCACCTGCTCTGGTACCGAGGCTAGTGAGGTCGCGTTGTTGATGGCTCGCGCGGTCACCGGTGGTCGTGGAATTATCTGCTCAGATGCTGGTTACCACGGCAACAGTACGGAGGTTCGGAAACTATCCAGAGCAGGCGCAGGAAGTAATTCCAATGCGGAAATTCGGGCAATACCCTATCCGCAAAGATATCGTCCAATCAGTAAAGACGTGCAGGGAGAAGAACTCACCGGTTTGTATTTGAAAGAAGTCCAGTCAGCCATCGATGGGTTTGCCGCCGACAATATTCCGTTTGCGGGAATGTTCGTCTGTTCTATTCTCGCTAATGAAGGTCTGCCGGATATTCCGGCAGGCTTCATGCCGAGGGCTGCCGAGCTGGTCCGAAAAGCCGGAGGCGTCTTTATTGCGGATGAAGTACAGGCGGGATTTTGTCGTACCGGACGGTGGTGGGGTTACGAGGTGTCCGGTTTTGTTCCAGATATCGCGACGATGGGTAAACCAATGGGCAACGGTATGCCTTTAGCTGGTGTCACGGCAGCTAAGGAACAAGTCGATGTGTTCCGCAAAAACACAAGCTACTTCAACACATTCGCTTCAAGTCCATTGCAGGCCGCAGTTGGCATGGCAGTAATCGATGTCATTGAGCAGGAGGATCTGTGCGCTAATGTAGTGGACGTCGGAACACATCTGCGCATGGCCCTAGAAGATCTGCAGAAAAATTGCGAGCCCATGGGGGACATCCGTGGTTATGGTTTGGCTATTGGCCTCGATTGGGTCAAGGACCGTGAAACGAAAACACCTGATCGCGAAGGTGCCGTGGTGGTCGTTAATCGTCTGAAGGACAAAGGTTTCCTGATCGGTAACGCTGGGGCATCAGGCAACGTTCTGAAAATTCGTCCTCCGCTAGTATTTGGGAGAGAACATGCGAATCTATTTCTGAGCGCATTCGAGGAAACGATGCACGAGTTATATGTCAACAATGAAAATTGACAAATCGCTTACAATGCTGGCTGAGCGGGCACTATCCGAGTGGTTGCTGGAGGGGGCACGGCTGGAACCTATCAATATTTGGGAAAACGTGGTATTCCGTGTTAATAAAGATGGTCAGACCTATGTTTTGAGAATTCACAGATCCTGGTACCATACACTGGAGGAATTGAATTCTGAACTCGTTTGGACGGCAGCTCTTAGAGAGTATGGATTGAATGTGCCGGAGCCTTTATTGACGAAAGATGGGCAAGGTTACATTACCAAGTGTTTACCCGGGTCCGACGAGACGAGAAATATTGGCGTACTTAAGTGGGTAGAAGGAAATATCTTGGGAGACGTAATCAAACCTGACTCCAAGGATTTGAATAAGGTTTGTGATTATTTTGAGCAACTGGGGAGCATCGCGGCCGTAATCCATAACCAATCAGCAGTGTGGAATGTGCCGGCAGGATTTACCCGACATGCTTTTGATGTCGAGGGTTTAGTTGGCGACACTCCATTTTGGGGGCCTTTTTGGGTATTGCCACAATTGTTACCCCAACAACGCGACCTCCTTGAAAAGGCTCGGAAGATCATCGGAGAAACTCTCGCTGCGTACGGAAAATCTCCTGACACATACAGCATGATTCATGCGGATTTACACATGGGTAATCTAGTGGTGGGTAGGAAGGGTATACACGTTATTGACTTTGACGATGCTGGATTCGGTTGGCACCAATATGAGCTTGCCGTGGCACTCCATTCCTATAGGGACCATCCCAAGTTTGAAATGATCGTTAAAGCGTTCTTCAACGGATATCGAAAAGATAGAGCATTAGATGCGGAATCGATAGCTTTGTTACCACTATTCCTGCTTGTACGGACCCTAGTAAATCTCAGCTGGATCCAGCAACGCCCTGAACTTGGTCAGGAGCGCGAGATCCCAGCAATGATCGAAGAGGCTTGTAAAGAAGTGGATCGGTTCTTGGCTGCATAGCTGAGATCTATAGAAGAGGTCTGAACTACAATTTTCCTGATTACCTCTACATCAAGGACGATAAATGATTCTTCCATGACGAACTGAAAGCGGAAGGCAAAGTGGAATAGATCTGGACAAAGGTGTAGAAATCCGCTACTGGCTCAATAACTTTCAAGACCCGCGAGAAAGTACTGAAGCCTGGTTCAATCAACGCATGTTCCCGGCTTTTTTCTTAGTTTGAAAAGGCTGAGTCAAGAAATATTCAGGCTGAATTCAAGACCTTTGAGGCTTGTAATACCAGATGTGTACATAGGTAATCGAGTCATTTACCCTTGGTAAGATCAGGTAAGGGGTAATCAGGTGGGTGCTGGCTTCTCCTAGTAGGTACCCTTTTTTCCCTTCTCCTAACTTATCCTATTCTAACCCTGTTGACCTGTAATTTGTATTGCTATATAATGGCCTTGTCAATAATCAGCTTCACTTACTATGCCAGATGTCTTCATTTCCTTTTCCCGCCGTGACATCGATTTTGTTCGTCACCTCTTCGACCAACCGAAAGCCCGTGATCGTGAACCCTGGGCCGAATGTGCTGATAATTGTGGGAGACGTGATAAACGTTGAGCAACAACGACTGAGCTTTACGATTCAGCGTGATCCTCTTGCCGCCTTGTATGAAATTGGATTATAGGTAATTACTACAGAACGCAGGTAAATAAACCGGAAACAGGGAACATCAATGCAGACTTTACATTCAATCGTGATTCAGAAGCAGAAGGGAAGTTGGTAATTTATGCTTATGATCTGAAGTTGTCTGAATATATGACATATAATCTCAGTATCAAACCAAATGCGTATCAACCTCCACTCAGTACTGTAGATAATGGATACGGATGTTTTGGCTCTTTTAATATGCTGGAAAGAGTTGTTGAATTCTGATTGATCTCAAAACATGATATCGAAGATCTTTATAAAACGGTTATCACTCCCATTTAGGATTTCTATGCTCCCCGAGAAGGCGACGCCAGCCCACAGCAGCTTGTTACGTAAAAAGTCGGGGCGGGTCATCTCAATTGGCAACTGCACAATTGGATAACTGAGTCTTTCGCGCTCGGTCCACTGCAATCTTTGAATGCTATTAATACAGAGTAAAATCTGGAAGAGCACCACAGTGATGGCTGACCAGAGCAAGACGGGGCCTAACCAGGCGTTGAGATGCTCCGGTGTGTATAATGTTGATTCTCCCTCAAAGAATCCTTTAAGGTAAGGATCTTCTTATTGCTTACCGTAAACCAGTTTGGAATGTGTTGATCGATGGAAAAGCGTTGCATATTCATTCTCAGGCGTGGCAAACCAGAAAGGGTAAACTAGTGTGCCGAGTAGAAAGTCCATTGGGTCATGTCCAGACACCAAGCATAACATCACCAGCATTTGATAGATAATAAGTAGTTCAGTCCGGCTCAAAGCAAACCGAGGGAAAATCCGCTTCAACAATAGGCTCAATAAGACGAGAAAGAATAAGTTGACCACAGGTGCAATTAATTAACGAGGCATAAGCGGGATGCAGCGAGCCACGCATCCCGCTGACCAACGCAATCCAATACGCGTTGATGGGGATTAAAATTAATCCGCAAGCGGTAGCGAAGAAGAAACGATTCTTTTCGGTTTGACCGGGTAACATTCTATCTTCCAGCATCGGGTATGCCTCTGAATTCTGCTTTCTAGTTGTCCCACGCGATGTCTTCCTCAGCAAGCGGTGTATCGCTCCAGTGATATGCAAGTTTATTCAGCTAGGACAGGCACAGTTTTCAGATAGCGTGGTACCATAGGCTAATCCATCTCAAGTCCCCCATCAACGTTTAGCGCTTGCCCCGTGATGCAGTCGCTGTCGGGGCTAACGAGGAACGCAACGGCAGCAGCGATATCTTCGGGGGTCGCTGCACGTTTGAGAGGGATGCTCTCAATTAACTGACGAATCGACTCACCCGGTTGAAGACCTTCCATCTGTGTGCGAGTTTGGTCGATCTCCTCCCACATTGGTGTCGGCACAACGCCGGGACAGACCGCATTGACGTTAATGTAATAGGGAGCCAGTGCCAATGCGGCCGACTTCGTGATACTTAGCACGGCGGCCTTGCTGGCTGCGTAGTGCGTCGCCAGTGAACGGCCACTGCGCCCAGCGACTGATGAAATGTTCACAATCTTGCCGAAGCTGTGAGGAGTACGGCAGGCATCTTTCACCGTCGCAGGTACCTGCCTGATCATTTGTTCTGCTACCGCTTGCAGACAGAAGAAGAGCCCGCGCTGGTTGATGTTGATGATGCGGTCCCACTCTTCCTCGGTCAACTCCATCATTGGCTTGATCTGTACCACACCTGCGTTATTGACTAGGATGTCTATGTGTCCAAACTTGGCCACCACGTCCCCTACCATCTTGCGCACCGCGGTCACATCGGCCACGTCGATGAGGTAGGCCAGGGCGCGACAGTCCAGTGCCTCGATCTCCTGTACTGTGGTGGCGGCGCTCTCCGGATTGTACTCAGCTACTACTACGTCAGCCCCCTGACCCCCAAGCCGCAACGCTATCCCTTTGCCAATGCCCTGCCCAGCACCGGTAACAATAGCAACTTTTCCAGCTAATCTCTGCTCCATGATAGATTCCTCTCACTCTAGGCTCTGCTGCCGTGCGAGGATGGAAGCCTCGTTAAAAGCATCTCTGAAATGGTCGCACGACATATTTAAGCTCACAAAAATGGGGATGGTTCAATTCCCGCGTGAGCTAGTGTTACCCGAATAATTGTGAACCATCCCCTCAAATATTTCATCAACACGAATTTTTCACTTACGGCTGAAGTAGAGCCCGATAGGTCGGGATTTCGCTTCGCTCAACATGCTGCCAGCTTGTTTCCTCAGATCAGCTGGTGCTGGAAACAAGCCGACTGCACGCTCTACGGCATTAACTGAAAAACTTATATCATCAATAGCCAGTATTTTGTTTAATGAACCCCCAGGTTATGGCTAATTCAGCGGTGGGGTCCACAGCTAAAAGCTCACCTTCCATGTCAAGTTGAATTTCTTCTTTCGTTAAAACAGCACTGTAAATAGCAACTTCGTCGATAATACCGTTGGTGAAACAACAACCATTGCCCCACCGACCGACCCGTAACGTGCCAGCACGATTGATTATGGTGAAATCCAATTTTATTTCATCTAGCAACTCCCCATCCAGATAGTATTTTATTTTTTTTCTATCGAAGGTAATTGCTAAATGCTGGAACTTCCCTAATTTCATTTTCAAGTTCGCAGTCTTAATACAATGGTCATTCCCTGGCTCTGGAAGGCACATCCAAATTTCACCGGCCTCAGTGTTCTGAATGTACCATCCGGCTTCATTCTGACTATGACTGAGAAGTACGGGATTACCCACAAAGCTATTCATGTTCAACCACATTGTAAACGTTACTTTTTTGGGATCTAAAATATCATTATCATCGAATTCAACATAGCTAGCTGCGCCATCAAACTTGATAGCGTTGCCAAATTTACCGTTCTTCGTCCATTTAGCACCAGCTAATAACTTCCCTGGAGGATTATTCCCACTGAGATCTTTGGTTGTATCTCCTTGGCCTTCCTCAAAAGGTAAATACATTACTAAAGGTTTGTCCTTCATGGCTTCCGCGATGGAGAGAGACAAAACGATCAAACTGATTGTGACAAAACTATGAACCAAGCGTTTCATGATTCTACCTCTTTGAAAGAGAGACTCCCTTGTATACATTAGGACTTACGCAAGAGTCATGGCAATAGAAAGTGAAAGAAGTTGTTGATGGAGATAATCGTCAAGTAGCGATTGCTTGAGCTGATAGATGGTCTGACCCGCCTGACGAGCGACCTGATCGAGACCAATCCAGACTAACATCGCACAACCGATATGATTTCGCTGGGCTCTTTGTTTTCGACACTGACACTTCTCAAGACCAATTACCTGTTTGGCTTCACGGTGAAATTGCTCAATCTTCCAGCGAATGGAACACTCCTCTTGGGTTTCATCCGCCGAATCTTGAGAGACGTCATTGGTGACAACATATTCTGTGCGCTTGTTAGAAAGCACCAGCCGGAACAACTTCACACGATGACCTTTTGGGCAGTTTTTCAGGTGAATCAATTTGCCATGTTGAATTGAAGATTCATTCCATTGCAACTTATCGACTGGCTGATGCCGATTAATTCCGTTTGAATCGTCAACTCGGCGGTTACATTTTATCGGGTAATAGTAGATCTTTTCAAGTTGCTCGATTTTGCGAAGAACCTGTCGAGACGCATACCAACTGTCAACCAATACTGTCCTGAAGGGGAGTTGTTTGTCAAATCCAGCGTTACACAACATCTCAAGAAGATGGTCGATTTTAGTTTTCCCATCTCGGTCGGGTCATAGATACGACAGTCACCACCCAAAAGGCATCAATGTTGAGATTGACGTAGACACAAGTGACAATTCCAATGCCATGAATTACAGCCTGGGCATTACCACTCCATTGACGGCGAGCTGGTTCAATCTTCGACGAATAGTTCTTGTCAGCAACCGTATCGTCGAACAGAAGGTAACCATTAGGTGAAAAGATGATTGAATCTCGGACATTTCCCCACACTGCTCAGGGAACAATCCGCTCACCACGAAGATAACGATTGATTTGGTCGTGACTCCATTTTTCGCTATGAGAACCCAAGTAAGTCTAGTTAATCTGACTCACTAACAAGAATTGGCAGTAATCCAATTGAAGGTCTTGACGGTTTTCGGTTACTATTATCATAATGCCATATTATGTCACAAATTCATTTTCTGTGTAAGTCCTATATATTAAGTAATGGTAACAAAAGCTATCGTGTAACCAGAGAAAGGGACTAAAATGTCTAACAAAATGTTAGCAATTGCTATGGTTGTAGCAACCTTTTTTATTTGTGCCAATGAGGCGAGAGCCAAAGTTGTTACAGATGGACTGGTTAGCTATTGGACCTGTGATAAGGCTGATACCAAAGGTGATGTCTTAAAAGATGCTTGGGGAGAAAACCATGAAAATCGAACGTGTTGAAGTCCGTGTCGTGGCTCCTAAAGTTCAACGTTTCACGTGGTCTCATGATCTCCCTGAACAACACATGACCAACACGGTTGTTCGGATTTTTACCGACGACGGTGTCGAAGGCGCCGCAGGCATTTCGAACTACACGTCATACGACTTCGATCGTTATACGGCGGAGACTCTGCGACACATGATTCCCGCGTTGATTGGCAAGGATCCCTTACAACGCGAAGACATCTGGAAAAGTCTTTGGCCACGGGTCTTTCCGTTGCCACCAGGTGCGTTGGCTGTCATTGATATCGCGTTGTGGGATCTGCTTGGCAAACAAGCAAATCTACCAATTTATCAATTACTGGGTGGTGCCACCGACCGAATGCTGTCGTACGCGAGCACTCCCCTTTTTGAAGATATTGCTACTTATCTAGACTTCGTAGGACAAATGGTAGATCAGGGCTTTCGGGCAATCAAGTTTCATTGCTGGTGTCTTCCCGAGAAGGACCTGAAGTTGGCCCATGCAGTTCGCAAAGAATTCTCTGGCGAGAGTGTGGCTTTCATGCTTGATGTCGAGAACAACTACGACTTGTCGAATTCGCTACGGGTAGCTCGAGAGTTAGAAGATCTCGCATTTACGTGGTTCGAAGCCCCATTGATGGATTTCGATCTCGAAGGATATCAATCTTTGACCAATCGTGTCAATGTTGACATCGTCCCATCGGGCAATTGGATCCAGGATTTGCCTGCGTATGAACGTGCGTTGCGGGAGAAATGTTGGTCTCGAGCTCGTACTGATGTAACCGTTTGTGGTGGGTTGACTCCTGCCCGAAAATATATGGCATTGGTTGAGGCAGAGGGCATGAAATGCGAAATTATGTCCTGGGGTAATACGCTCGTATCCGCTGCCAACCTACATTTAATGTTGGGAACGGGGCTAAGTTCCTATTATGAGCAATCGGTCCCGTACGAGTCCTATGGTTTTGGCATGCACGACGTAATCCGCACGCAACAAGATGGGTATGTACATGCACCGAAGGGACCAGGGTTGGGTGTTCAAATTGATTGGGAGGCGATGGAAGCGGCCACGATTCACAGGCTCGACAGTAGAGAGCTGTAAACAATGGGAGCACTGAACTGGACGATCGTCCTGGTACTCACCGGTACCCTTCCTGAGATAGAGCCTTCCACTAAGAATCTGATTGACACAGCAAGCCTCCACCTTTTTAGGGCCATACGCCCGATTGGCGTGAACAATTCCTGCCAGCGACCCCACCACTTTACCCAATGCGGCGATCGTGATAGAATGCCTAAGCTAGTTCCTTGGGGTCGGTTCGCTCAACACCTGCACCACGAGTTGGAAGCTAGGGTCGTAGCCCTGGGTAAACTGACAGGATGATGCACATCCTACAGCTGAATGGTTAAATAAAATCTATACTGGTATCCTATTAACTCCTCCTTTG
Source organism: Candidatus Poribacteria bacterium (assembly GCA_012963885.1). Taxonomy (GTDB): domain Bacteria; phylum Poribacteria; class WGA-4E; order WGA-4E; family UBA9662; genus UBA9662. Next base: position 14,244 of record DTUY01000217.1, read on the forward strand.
CAGAACTGGAGGTTGATAGAAACTGGAATTGTTAGGTTTTACTGCTTTTAATGTTGATGGTGGAACTTTACTTTTAATTCAATTGCCCTGTCCATGGAGTCTAATGATTCACTGTCTGTGTTGTAAATAGTTTGAAAATTTTTTAGTGCGGATAAGGAGAACTTACATGGTCATTCTCAGTCTAACTTGGTTGTTTATCGGTTCGGTAAAAGCGGAAACTAGGTCTGATACTATACCATCGACGGTAGTCGACGTGGATTACGAAAGACTCGTATCACGTGCGGACCTATCGTTGACTATCCTGTCCCTTGCAGTAAAGCAGGCCTACCAGTGGGCAATGGGCGTATGGGTAGCTTGGTCTGGACTTCACCTTCAGCATTGAAGTTCCAGATTAACCGGGTGGATGTATTCTCGGTCGATGGTGGTTCCGATAGTGTGATACGTGAAAAGAGTACAGGAGGGCGGAAGATGAAGGCACTCACGTGCTTGATTATAATGGCGGTTGCGGTTTTGTAGATGTGGATGTTGGAGGGCAACCGTTCGCAAGGCTACGCCAAAAGCTGTCGATTTACAATGGCGTTGCAACGATTGGAGGTAGAGATAGCGATCGAGGCCAGGTCTTTGCTGAGATTCTGGCTTGGCATGAGCACGACATCATGGCTGTCCATATCGAGGACAATAGGGATAAGCCGAGTCCAATATGACTTGATCTGAAGATGCTGCGCCCTTCAATGGTCAGTATAGCGGATCATACAGCCATTTCAAAGCTCTTTATGCACGGTAAGCAAATTATCCTGACGCAGAAGTTTGCTGAAGGTGAATACTTCTGCCGATTGGCGGTGGGGATTACGATCGTGGGACGAGACGCCGCCCTGGCTCGTGGCGAGCCGAACTGATTTTACATGCCGCATTAGATCCTAGTGTTGCCAAAAATGCTGGAAAGGGGGAGTTTGTCAGATGTTTTGACCATTTTGAGCTGCTACAAACTGCGATAGTTTCTGTGGCATTTAAACAACCACTAACCGATCTGAGGAGGAAAAACCAGTGATCACTTATTCGCAACTCCAAGATCTGCACGAGCAGATCAAAACAGGCAAGCCTGTGTTCTCAACACGTGTCCAATTAAACGCCTTAGACACAATAGCCATGATTTGTAGTACCGGTCAATTTGGATACATCGAGTTGGTCGAGGAATACGGATCACCTCTCACTATAGAAACAATTAACCGCGCCTGTGCGGTATCAAGCCTGCCGGTAATCGTCAAGATTAACCGACAAAACCAAGAATCAATTGCTCAAAACTGCATAACAGTGGGAGCTAGTGGTATCTTATTTGTCGAAGCAGCATCGGCCGACGACGTCCGCCATTGCGTGAATATCCTGCGTCCTGCCAGCGTTAATGGCGATGGCCTGTATGGCGCAAAAGGCACTGTTTTTTGTCCTCTGCCGGGTGCAGGATCGCCGGAATTCCCCGACAGCTTCAACCACTTGATCATCGCAGTTATGATTGAGAGGATGGGTGCAGTCGATGAGATTGAAGAGATTGTTGAAATAGAAGGAGTCAGCACACTGGTCCTTGGCGCGACTGATCTATCTCTGGAGATGGGACATTCAGGTAACACAGGCCATGTAGATGTTCAGGCGGCGCTTGCAAAAGTTGCAGCCGCGGCACAAAAATCCAAGAAAGGAATCTCGTTGCGCCCTGAAATGCAGAGCTTTGATGCTGTCAAAAGCTATTGGGATCAAGGATACCGGCACTTCTCAGTTGGTATGGACGCAACCACACTGAGCGCTTACTACCGCAGTGCCGCAAAGGGCATTGCGCAACTGTCTGACGGTGGGGTCGGCCATGACCCCATGGGGGAACCGAAGATCGAAGGGATTTATCCAGTGGCATAAAGCCGCTGTGAGC
>DTUY01000217.1:16255-24464 GCA_012963885.1 Candidatus Poribacteria bacterium
GAGCCTTTTCCTTATTTAATAGGGGTAAGTCAGTTTTTGTAGTTGACTGAATGAAAGGAGCGTGCTAAATTATTCTGCCATCGTATGATGACCTTGTTAAAAACTTACTTTCGGGGAGGCGTATTGTAATTCGGAAGGGGCAGAAACGGGTTCTACGGTAAAGATGTGCTGCTTGGCGATTGAACGGATGCACGGGCAAAGCGAAATCCTAGGAACTAACACAAGGCAGACATATGGTGACGATATCCATTGGTGTCGGTAATAGCACAAAGGATATCGAAGTCGGTCTCACGATGACAGCGCGCACCAATTACATGAAGGGCTTCACGGGCATTGTGGGTATTATTACCTCCCCAAACTGGATATTAGAGTGGATAGCTTCGATGTGTCATCTTCGGCGGCGTCACCGGTAGCACGGAGGCTACTGCACCATTGTCTTAACGTCAGTTCGATATAAGGATTCTGACCACGAGCTGCCTTCGATGTTTTGCTTTCGGCTCACCTCAACAGGTAAGTCGAATAGTCGTGAGTGTTATCAGCTCTCACTGACCATTAACCCCTCACTAAAAAATGCTAATATCCGAACCAACACTGATCTCTTACGTCGAACTCATATTATCTTACTGTGGTTAACGTATATTGGTATTAACTTGACTTTGTCACATTTTTCGTAATGTGACAAAGTCGTAGTAGAATGCACGTGAACATAAGCACGGAGGTGCAAATCCTATGATGACGAGATTAGCCTTGATTGGCTGTGGAGAAAACGCCGCCTCGTATACGACTGTGACATCACGTTTGCCAAACGTGGTGTTTGTTGCCGTGGTCGATCCTGAGCCTGACGTGGCGCAACGTATTGCCGACTCGCTGGGCGCATCGATCACGGCCAACTCACTCGATGACTTGCTCGATCAACATCTAGATGCGTTCGACGCTGTGTTGATCCTTGAATCTAGCGGCTCCCGAGCCAGTCTGGCCATGCGATCTGCGGAGACTGGTAAGCATGTCTTGGTTGCCTCGCCACTCTCACCATCTGCCCAAACTGCCGAGGACGTTATTAACGCCTGTCGATCTGCCAACGTGCGGCTCATGGTGAGCCATTCGTTGCGCTTTATGCCGTCTCAGCAGGAGGTGAAAGCGGCTTTGACGGATGGCAAGTTAGGAGAGCCTGGCCTGCTTCGCATGCACCGCTGGACAGAGTCTACAGATCAGAGTGACGCTGATGGCATCATGATGGGGCAGACTGTCGATGGGATTGACCTTGCAATTTGGCTGTTTGATGGGATGCCGACTGAAGTCTATGCAGTTAGCCGTCCCAGTTACGTCCAGGTTCATCTCGGTTTTGCTGATGGCGGGATGGCCTTGATAGATGATGCACGGACCCTTCCTGGCGGCGGCGAGTACTTCTCGCTATCTCTAATCGGATCAACAGGTGCTGCTTATGCGGATGATCATCACAACCGCAACCTGCTATTCCGAGGCGGCGATCCAAGTGCGATCGAAACAGATCTGGGATTGCTACATCTAACGGCTCAGCTTCAGGAATTTGTGGCCGCTATCGAGGAACAGCGAGAACCAGCGGCTAACGGAGCTGACAGTCAGGCAGCCCTCCAAGTGGCAGAGGCCGCCGTGGCCTCTCTCCAATCCCGACAGGCTCTGCGATTGATCGGAGGTACCTATGAACTCGTCTAAATTTCGGTTTGTTGCGCTAAGTGTCGTCAAGCATGCCTATGTCCCACGTGCGATGGCCGCACACCCCCGTTTTGAACCTGCGGTCGTTGCCGACGATCCAGACCGGCCAGACTGGGTGCATGAACGAAATGAACAGTTTGCACGGGAGTTTGATATACCTTATATACGCGATGTTGAACGCGCCATTGCGGATTTCGACGTCCGGGTAGCCGTCGTGAGTTCGGAAGCAGAACGCCATTGCAATTTGAGCGTTCGAGCCGCCAACGTAGGGTTACACATCGTGCAAGACAAACCCATGTCGAATCGAGTCTCTGAATGTGACCGAGTGGTTGAGGCTGTCGAGCGGAACGGGGTGAAGTTCTTACTCTGGAATCGCAATTACCTGCCGGCTTTGGTCCAAGCCCGGCAAGCCGTGGAAAGTGGAAAAATCGGCGACCCCTATGCCATCCACGTTGATTTCTACTTCGCCAAGGACGCTGGCCCGCCAAAGGGCACACGCAAGTCCAAAGCCGCTCCCGTCAACTGGTTGGAACGGCAAATTGAGGCACATTCGGATGGGTCTGACGGTGGGGTCGGCCATGACCCCATGGGGGAACTGAAGATCGAAGGGATTTATCCACTCGCCTACATACGTATGCTAACCGGGGTTGATGTTCGGCGCGTGTTCGCCCGTACCACAGCCCATTTCCATCAAGCAAACGTTGACAACAATATCGAAGACCTTGCAACTGTCACACTGGAGATGGATGGGGGCATCCTTGGAACACTATGTATTGGCCGCATCGGTGCCGCGAGCCACCCGGATATCGGGGAAATCAAGATCCATATACTTGGCTCCGATGGTGCACTGGTCATTAGTGAGGCTCGTCCTGAGGTTAGCATCTATTATCGAGGCCAACCGATGACTGAATATCCCCATCTGCGTATCGCCGACGACAATAACTATCAACTTGCACAAGACCTGGCTCAGGCGATCGACATGGATGGGGATACCATCCTTAACGCACGAGCGGGTCGTGCCATCTGTGCGACCGTCCAAGCCGCTATCGATTCAGGACGTTCCGGGATACCCGTCGATGTCAGTTAGGGGTTAGTCTGACTCCGCGTCTAACTCTGCCAACTCGACCCATGTTCCGCGTTTTGCCGATAGTACCGCGGCGTCCGTAAAAATCTGCACCCGCCATCCCTCTTCCATTCCCGGGTGATCGGGTACGTCACCCGACATGTGTTGCCGTAGGGCAGGGAAGACATAGTTTACGAATCGGTTTTTTGGGCCAGGATTCGCCACCTGCTCAATCTTGGGCACATCCTGTCCAGGAAGGATGATTGCAATCGTGCTAGCGATACGATCGAGTGCCAGGGATGCTAAAGTACCGTGGAGTTCCAACTCAGGTGCAAGGCCCTTGCGTAAGATCGGTGCATGAGAAAGTATGGCCGCGCCCACGGCACCGTTCTGGAACTCCCATGCAATCGTGGCGTAGTCGAACGTCGTACCCTTACGATGTTTGTCGCTTTCTGATGTGGTATGTGAGCCACCCCATTCGATAGCATCATTAAGGTAGATGGTACCCAGATTCGGCTTGGCGGGTGTGATGATGTCGGCATGAGTCAGTACGCGCCTTGCCTCTGTACCAGCGATCCAGCGTACGGCGTCGTAGGCATGCGAACCGACGTCGGCAATGCTGCCTCCGGCTGACAATGCCGTATCGTCCCGCCAGGTGAAGGGCATGGCTGCGGGACGAGGATTTTGCCATCGATAAATAATGGATTTAATCTCACCTAACGTGCCGGCGTCGACGATCTCCTTGGCTCGCAGGAACGGTGCTTCATATCGTGCCCAGAATGGCACGAAGTGCGCCAGCTTTGTGTCTCGGTAAGCCTGTCGCATCTCGTAGGCCTCGTTGACATTCACTCCTATCGGCTTATCGCAGACCAGGTGTTTTCTGTTCCGTGCGCTAGCCATCACTGCCTCATGGTGTAGCGCATCGGGAGTGGTGACGATAACGAGGTCGACCTGTGGATGGTCAACGACTCGACGCCAATCATCTGTGACGAAATCACAGGCATCCTCCCTGGCCGCCGCCTCTAGCCGATCTCGGTTTCGAGCACACAGAGCAACGATCTTTGCATCTAGGCTGGCTCGGCGTATCTCATCACGGTACGCCGAGCCGATAAACCCTGTTGCACCAATCACCCCAACGTGAAACTTCATACTGTTTTCCTCCCATTACGATCCAGCTTTCTCAGAAAACTAGAAAGCCTCACTGAGAATTTTAAAAACGTAAGAAAACCCCAAAGAAAGGAACATGCGATATTTCCGACTTTGGATTTAGATGGTGTTCATGAATTCTCTTTTGACTTTGTAATGGTAATCTCTGCCACCCTAGCCTATTTTCAACACCAGAAAAATCTTATCGTCAGATTCAATTATAGCACAGCACGTCATCCAAAGAAAATGAGTATTTTTCAATTCCAACGGCTCAAACCCTTGGAGAATTTAATAAGAATTTTGCAGGTGTTGAAAGTAAACTAAAAGAGAATACAACTGAAAGCCGCCACCCGCCTGATTACTGAATCTCTGAGACTCATAAGATGGTGATTCTGAAATAGAGCTTCCATGAAACGGTTGCTGACCATACTGGCAGCTAATCCCTAAAAGCGGAGAAGTGGGCGCTGCTGGTAGGCATCAACGATTATCCCAACGGCATCAGTCCACTACGATATTGTGTGGCTGACGTAGAGGCGTTTCGTGATGCTCTGATTGAGGTGGCTGGATTCAAGGAAGACAGGATCTTCCTGATGACGGAAAACAACAGTCGAAGGTAGCACCTTCTGGAAGCGTGGGCATCGGGGTGCCGACACAATAGTTGGTGCCCTTGACTGATGGCGTGCTACTTGTTATATAATCCCAACTAGTGCCAAAATAACCACTGATGGACTCTTGGAATCAAGTCTTGCATTCGTGGATTTTAGCTGGTGAGTAAGAGATAAGGCAGAATGATTAAATGAAGAATAAATGGGGCATGGCTTTTGTTGTCTGTTTGCTCAGCGTTTTGTTTCTTGATCTTGGTGGTAAGGCCGAAATTAAAGAAAAGGATATTATCGCTTAATGGACTTTTGATCAAGGTACCAAGGCAGGTGACCTGATCGATATTTCTGGTAATGGCCACAATGGTAAATTCATGAAAGGTGCTATCAGGGGACCAGGCAAGTTTGGTTAGGATGGACATTTTGATGCTGACAAGGCAACTCAAGCCGTATGGATAGATGACCATAAAGAGTTGAATGTGACCAAGCAACTGAGCATTTTTGCTTGGGTCAAGTGGAATAAGGGTGGGATTAAACATGTGGACCCACTTTGGTGGCCAATGATCGTGATGAAGGCTTCTGTTAACAAGACATATTTGCTCTTCCTGGATACTGGTGATGGAGTAAACCCAAATAAACCGAGCATTGCTTTCCGCATGAGTGGACCTGGAACGGTTTATTCGAAAGAGACGGTTAAAGAAGAAGTCTGGTATCACGCGGTTGGCACCTATGATGACAAAGCAACGCCTCACTTTTCTGTTTGCTCCTCTCAATATCGCTACACCCGATGCGCCAATGGTGAAGAGGAACTCTACGATCATAACCAGGATCCGCATGAATGGACTAACTTAGCGGCCAATGAAGCATTCGCCAGCATTAAAAAAGAGGTGGGGCAACAATTAATGCATCAGCTTAAGGAAAGTAAGATACCATCAGGATATAAAGGTTAAAAAATACATGACATACTTAGATCATCCCATAGTCCCTAAGCTTGCTAAGGTGCCTGATGGCACTGAAGTAGTGATGGCGCGTAAGAAACTGGTTTTTGGACAAACTATCTGTTAGCCGGAAGACAGCAACCACCTGATAGGAGACATTTCTGCCCTGCGGCAACAGATTGACTCAGTTGGTTATTTGCTACTGCGAGGGTTTTTCGATCCTGTTCTAGTTAGCAAAGCTAGAACGGAAATCTTAAATATAACCGCTCGCACAGAAGGACTTGACAAACCATTATTTATGGATTATTGTAGCTGGAAAATGTGACTGTATTGGTTACCAAACGGGAAGATTAAGTGCTGCTTTGGGTTTTACAAAAACCTCTAACCTCTAGGAGACAAATGCATTTTAGGAAATAATGTCTATGCCCAAAGTTCAAGATATTCTTGTATTGTTCCAGACCAGTCCCGAACTTGATGCCGCACCAGCCGCGTGGGCCCGCTATGAGGCATCAAAAGGAACTGGGATCAAAGATCTTATTGAAGAGAGCACACCACCGTACAAGAATGCGCTGGAGGCAATGCGTGACGGATGGCAGGTAATCCAGATGAGCGAGCACAAACATCGATCCGAGGTAGACGGCTACGAACTGGGGCCGCTACCATACCAGACGGTACTATCCCGTTTCAGCGAAATGCAGCCGGAAGAATAAAGAAGGTTAGTCTATGGAACATCTTATTTCATCGAAGGATATGGCGAGGTTCGTCGCCTCTGGACACCTAAAGTACGAGGATATGGTGCCTAAGGATCTGTGCGAAGCATGCCGCAAGGAGATGGAAAACAACAAGGGCTATCTCGCTGTAGGCACGCCGTTCGAGGAGACATGGCCGAAGGACACCGCCTTGGGTGAAACCTTTCGGTTACCGAAGGTGCAGGGACTTATTCATTCACTGATCGGACCGGAACCACTATACGATCACCACGCCGCTCACCTAGTGAGAGCACAAACAACTATGGGGCCTAATATGCATCAGGACTCGGTGATCGACTTCCGTCAGAATTACTTCGACATTCAGTTGTCGTTCTTTCCAGTCGACACGACCGACGAGATGGGTGGGACATTCTTGATACCGGGATCGCACTTTCGAAATGTCCGGACGTTTGAGATCCGCGGATACCAGCACGTTGCCGGTAAAATCTGGGCGACCTGTCCAGGTGGCACGATCTACGTGTGGAATACGCGTGTCTGGCATGGAGGGAGAAGCAACCATACGGACCAAGACCGCTACATGTACAAGTTGCGCCTGAACCCAACAAAACCTCAGATTCGGAACTTCGATACGTCGGATATCGACGATCCGGAGATTGGCCGAATTCTGAACACACATCATGGTTGGGAAGGAAACGACCACCGATACGAACTGATGAAACGTGTTGAACTTTGGCGGTATGTGTCCGATCAGCCGGACTACGATGTAGGAGAACGCTTCCTCCGACGACGCGAGTATCAACCGCAAAAGGCAATAATGTAGCCAATTATTGTTACAGTAAATACCAGATTTAAATGCCCGATTGAACACTTATATTCAGTCGGGTGTCTTTGATTTTAACTTCCAAATTAAGTCAGTTTGTCATCGTTTTAAAGCCTCTTTAGCTCGTTAAACCAAACATATAATTGGAAGCCCAAGATCATGAGCCTGTCAATTTGTGTTGAGGATCCAGCCTAGGGATGCCCCGCTTTTTCAGCGATGGCAAACGGTCAAATCAAGGGTGCAGGAAATGCTCTTGATAGCTACAAATACTTAAAAGTACAAGTCGGAAGTTTTGGTGAGTAGAATTGAGTGGAATAATGTTTAATAAAGAATATTGGTGTAAAAATGGCTGCGATCACCCTAGATTTAAGTTCTGGTTCAGGATCATAGGAGCAATTATTGTATTATTCCTTATAATCTGGAACATACATTCCATCGCACAAGGTATTTACTAAACTGGTAGGATCGAAAATAAGAAATTCCTTTACCAAACTGTTATAAAACGTTGGAAATCAGCCTTGCGCTAGACGGGGTATTTGCTTCGAGGTTCGCTTGTATGGGTAAGCAAGCTAAATTGCATCAAAGGCGGATTATGGGCAATACTTCCGTGTATGTAGCGCCACGGCGGTCCACCCCTTGTGGGGGTATCATACAAGCTATAGCCAAACATGGAAGTACGTCCCACTGTCCAGAAGGGTGTAGCCTGAGATAGACGGGGCGATCACTAGTCGACTCGTCTGTTGCCATCGTGTGCCTACCTGGTTCGTCACAACCCGTTGTTTTCTGCAACTGCACTGACTAACTTAGAACAGACAGGAATTTCAGATCAACATTAGGGTCTTAATTCGTTCAGAGAGGCATCTAGAATGCCCTATATGGAGAGGTTGGGTTTGATCTAGATACACCCTTCAAGATCAGGCAAGATCCATAAGTTCCCCTTCGTTTACACATCTCAAGAGTTCTGATAGAATGGCACCAATTCATGTCTGATTGAATCTACTGCATTCATGGTTATTTTTGAAACTTTGAAATACTGAAGACATCCATATGAAACGAATGAGTCTATTACTTTTGCTGGTTGTTTTGGCTTGTAACTCTATCTTTTCACAGAATAAAGCATTAAGTTTGGACGGTAGTGGCGATTTTATCGAAGTTGTTGACTCTGATAATCTGGATGTAGTTCATATTACTACTGAAGCGTGGGTTTTGCGAAAAAGTGAATGGAGAAGTGCTGTGGTAAT
>DTUY01000218.1:0-30468 GCA_012963885.1 Candidatus Poribacteria bacterium
AGCCATCATTTTACGAAAGTTGAATAGGTGAACTCCAAGCCCATTGATCATTCTTTTGACGAACACGCACATAATAGATATCCTTGCCTTTATACTCCTTGACGGTATCTGTAAACTGGCATTTCCAATCAAATTCCCATTGCTGTGGAGACCGGTTGAATCGGTATCCTGCACTGCCTATCTTTCTAAGTCTTCCAGTTCGCGCTCCCTCAATTAATCTGCTCAATGGCATATTAACTTGCTGACCGTTGATGACTGATTTTACTATTGCTCCAGATGGCATTTCAACGTCAAGGCAGACCCCTTGAGAAGCATTCGTCGAGTTATTCGGGTTTCCAAAAGTGGTTGTTGTAAAACAAATTCCGAGATCTCCGTCCGGTTTCCAATGTGAGGTATAGTAGTTTGATGGAGAATCTTCCTCTTTCTCTAGTGGTGAGACCACCTCCTGTCCTCGGAAGCGGGGTTCGACTTCAAGTATCCGCCCCTCTGAAATACCAAACTGCACGTCCCAATCGGTTTTTACCTTTCGTTCCCCCCAACCCACTTCTAAGTATAACTTGGTACGAATGATGTCAGATTGATATTTCTTTTTTATATTATATTCAGAGAAACGCTGGATAAGATTACCATTTTTTACAATATCTATACAGTCGATCGGTCCACCACCTATAACGTGCACTTCGATTAATCTTTGATCTGTGGTTTGGATTCTTGATCCCATTGCTTGATTGTTGATAGAATACTTTAATTGAATTCGATCTCCTGTCAACGCATAAGTTCTCCGATTGCAGATGGCATTCCAGATAGCGTCTCGGGTTTTTTCTCCTGCCCAGAGGCCTGTACGACCGTGTCCATAACTGCCGGGATGCGCACTATGATGATCAGTAGAACCTACCACACCGAAAAAATGACTTTGGCTGAGTCCGTATTGCATCGTGCTTTCATGATCGGAAGGCCCCATTACGTGTAGGAAAGGCCTAGTGTTTTCATTAGCTTCACTGCAACCATGCATAGATATAATTTCTACGACCGGTGAGAATTCTTCGTCGAAGGTTTTCCAGTTAATACCACGTTGTCCCTGTTTATAGCCGATGTGATGTGGTAGAGAAATAACAGAAATGTTTTGACTCTTCAGCTCACCAAGCCTTTGATGAAGTTGTGCTAAATCTTCCACTTCCAGAATTTCTCCCTTAGATCCTTTATAAATTATAGTACGGTCTCCATCAGCACAGGAATGCATTTCAAAACTTAGGAAAGTCACGAAGTTTCCGTCTTCGTTTTGCTCTTCGACTATCCGTTGTACTTCTGGCCATAGCCGTCTTAGACGCGAAAATCCTTCTTCATGAAAATCAATAATATATTGTGTCTCATCATCCGGTTCTGGCATATCAGGCCACAGGGCATGCCCTGTGACAGAACAAAAATCAAGTTGTTCTTTTGCGTTCAGAAGAGCTTCCTCGATACTTCCATGCCCGTAGGATATACCACAGTGATTATGTAAATCACCATAATAAATATTAAGTCCTTTATAAGCTTGCAATTAGTCTCTCCGTTCAAACATTTTTTGGCTTGTCAGCACATTGTTAATCGATGAAGCGTAGATGTTGTTACCTGATCAATTCTTTGGCAAGTCTGAATTTCCTTCTGGTGAAATCACTCCATTCTTTCAATTTCCGGTTCCTTAAATTTTGATCTTCCCATCCATCTATGCTGATCTTTGTTGCCTCATCTTCAGTTATTGGTATCTGAATCAAGACATTCAAAGCGGCTTTCCTTTTCTCTGGAATTGAACATTCATTAATTAGCTTCCATGTGGATACGAGGTGCTTATGAAAATCGATGATTAATACACCAACTAAATCACGGACTAGTTTCCAACGAGTACCGCCTTTTAACGGATCGTACTGAATTGGCACAATTTTTTGGGTGAAAGGGTTGGGGACTATGCAACGTTGCCCTAAAATTTCGTATAGCTCGGGAATAATGGTTGGTCGATATAGAGCGCTCGTCCATTTAGGACCCTCAGGATCGGTATTGCTCAGGACCCATAATTTCTGCCCTGATTCAGAGAGCACAAAGTCAATAAATTTCTTGGCAACTTCAATGTTTGGGGCGCCTTTGAGTATACCTATCGAATCTGGTGCGATGACTGCTGCATCAGAGGGTAAAACATATTTGATTCTGTCTCCCAATTTTGCCATTTCCGCGTATGCATAGAAGTCTATTGTCATTCCATATATCACCTGTCCCCTTACTACGTGTTTGGGAATGAGGTTTGAACCACTTAGAAATCCTTTGACGTTAGCTCCTATTTTTGTAATAATCTCCAATCCATTCTTCCATCCATATTTTTGTAGTATAATTTCATAAATCATTAACGCACTTCCACTCAGTCGGGGGTCGGCGGCACCTATCTTGCCTAGTAGCTCGTAGCAGGTTAGGTCTTCCCATGTAGCTACGCTAGGTAAATTGAGTTTTTTTCGCAACTCTTCGTTTTGCATGATGCCGAAACTGGATACAGTAGCTGCATACCATTGATATTCTGAGTCATATATTGGAATGCCATATATCTGATCAGGCATCTGTTCTAATTGGTGTTGGGAGATCTTGTAACTAGTGAAATACCCTTCTTCTGCAAACATCATATAAGTGTCCACCCCGCCACCAAAATAGATATCAATCCCAATGCCTTCATCTACCCTTTGAAATTCTAGCTCAATAAAACGGGAGCCTTGTGATAACCAGTTTATTTGTACATCCTTATTGGTATGTCGCTTGTACCAGCTTTTAAATCCCAGATCGAATGATTTAGTAATACCTTCCCAATGTGGGGTAATAATTGTTAAAGCATCTGAATCTTTCGTCTCTGCCCAAGAAAATTGACCAAATAAATAACACAACAACAACGTATGAAAGTAAAGAGGCTTTCTATTCACTGGTTTTTGCCTTAAAATATATAATGTTGGAATGTGTATGGTAGGGTGACAAGTTTAAAGACTGTATTAGTAAAATATATCCTCAGCTATTTTGAACCAGCATATAAATTCGGATTTGACTGCTGAAAATTTGACCAGGTTTAAGAACAATGAGACCAGCATCAATTCCTTGTGCTTGAAGATTGACGGCGTCAGTCGGGCATGTGTAGGGCTCAAAACAAATAGATGCGCGATTCGGTGGAGTGTAAACGACTAATTCCCGAAACTGTTCATCTGCTTCCAGAACCATCCTAATACCGACATCTCGATCATCAACCATGCAGCGACTAACACCGTCTGCTAAGGTCAAATCGGTGAATACATCGTCAAATTTCATTCCTGAAAAGGACTTACCTGTACGAAGATCAAAGGTGTCATTGACATCATAGATCTTACCAGTTGGTAGAAACTGATTAAGTTCCCAATATTTTGAGGCAGGCAAAAAAATGTAGCAGTTTTCTGGTGATGATTCTCTGGAAAATGGTATCGAAAAATAAGGATGGATACCATATCCCATTGGCATATTTTGGCCACCGAGATTAGATACTTCGGCTACCATGGTTAAGTTAGCTGACTTTAGTGCGTAAGTGATTTTAAGTTGAAATGCAAACGGAAACTGTCTTTCGATATGCGGATAATCTGCTGAATTAAGACTACAGACGATAATAGCTCCATCATCTGTACTTGCAGACTCAACATAGAACGGTTGATCAATGACCAATCCATGAATCGAATTAGGGGAATCTGAAGGTTTGTCAAAGGTATATGACTTATCTTCAAACGAAAATTTTCCTTGGCGTATCCGGTTTGGAAATGGGAATAATACAGGATTCCCATAGCTAGATGGTCGCTGTGCCAGTGTCTTTAGATCTGGCGGAGGCTCGATAATATCGATTGATTCTTTTCCAACGGTTTGAGTGAAGCTATAACAATTATTGCCCAGTTTCGGTATAATCTTTGCCGCAGTTTGCTCCTTGGTATCTTGTAATATGAACACCTCGAATCCATCGACATTAACTTGATCTACTGTGTATCTTTTGACGCTCATTTTAGTTCTCTAGATTCTTCACGGGTAAAATCGGTGCCATACCACTCGGGAAATTTTAGATCTTGTGATGTTTTCCATGCGGTTACATAGAGTTGAGCCGTGAATTGCGTGGCCAATGTGGCAAGATGATGTACAAAATTAGTGACCTCCGGTTCCAGAGACGGATGTTTCTCTTTTTCAGGTGGAAATTGATCTGCCAGTTGATATACCCGATCTACTTCCCTATATCTAGCATGGGACATCGTTATAATACTGGACATCAAATTGTCAAATGGTTGGATTTCTAGATCTGCTGCCAGTTTTTTTGGGTTTAAGTCTAAATTTTCTATAATGGCGTCAACTTTGTAGTGAATTCCCTTATTGGATGTGACAGATCCGTTTTTGTCAACACGGCCATTGTAATGAATTGTCAGGTGCAATGGTTGCGACATATCCTGAGCATAGTGAGAGAGAATCCCAGCGTAAACTAAGCATTTCTGCTGAATATGGGGGTTGTTTGGATAGCTTCGATGCTCTGTAAAAGCAACTGCGAGTCGCTCTGTCCATTCTGCTACGGTATAGATCAAAAAACCGACTTTCTCTGGTCTTACGTTGAGTTGGTTACATAACTGAATGTATTCGTAACGTGTTTCTGGCAGCTTGTTTCCTCGCAGAAGTTCATAGTCGCAGTAGTGTTCGGGTCGTTCAGTGCTTCGGAGGTGTAGAGGTCCACTCCTTAGAATCTGTGGATCTACCGAACAATGTGCGATCATTGCTTCTCCGGTTCGGAAAAACTCGGGCATATCTGACTCGAGGAGTGAATAGACTGATGCCTTTGATAGAATTACGTGTCCGTTTGGCCACCAAGCCAAACCTAAATTTGCGATTAGTATTAAGATAACTAATAAGCTCGTGAAAAGCCTTTTCATTTTCATAACTCCTTTGGGAGCCATATCAAGACCCTAATTTTTTAGTACCTCAAATGTGATAGAATCTTGTTAATCACTTTTTTGGTTTTCCTTGATTGGCAACTGCTTCCATGGCTTTTTTAACTTCTTCCTCGTTTCCTAGATAAAATTTATTGATTGGCTTTAAATTCGCATCCAGTTGGTAAACGAGGGGAAGTCCGGTTGGAATGTTAACTTGAAGTATCTGATCCTCAGACAAGGACTCCAAATCTTTAATCAACGCGCGTAAACTGTTTCCGTGTGCCGTAATGAGTACATCCTTACCGGACCTAATTGTAGGCACAATTTTTTCATTCCAGTATGGCAAAAACCGGTTGCAAGTGTCTTCGAGACATTCTGTTAAAGGAAGTTCGGATTTGTCCAGATCAACGTAACGTAGATCGCTACCAGGATAGTATTTGCTATCCTCTGTTAGTGCAGGTGGCGGTGTGCTATAACTCCGTCGCCAAATTAGTACTTGATCTTCACTATGTTTAGCCGCGGTTTCAGCTTTATTTAATCCTTGTAGTGCACCATAATGTCGTTCGTTCAAACACCATGAATTAACCACTGGGATCCACATGAGATCCATCTGTTCAAGTGCTAGCCATAATGTTTTAATTGCCCGTTTTAATAAAGAAGTGTAGGCAATATCGAAATTATAGCCTTCTTCTTTAAGGATATTGCCTGCTGCTATCGCCTCTTTTACACCTTTTTCGGATAGTTCCACATCGACCCAACCAGTGAAACGGTTTGTTTTATTCCAAAGGCTTTCACCATGTCTCAGGAGAACAAGTTTATACATGAATATTCCTTTCTAGGTACTAGGAAATTTATAAATTTTGAAAACCTCGTTCAATTGACCAGTGCCGATCGGAAGTCTGAAAAACTTTTGCGTTAGTCAGTCCCGTTTTTTCGATTATTGTCTTGGTTTCGTCAATAGTGAGTGCGGCAAACAAGGAGTCACGAAACAATTTGCGTTGATATTGAGTGTCTTCTCTAGCGTATGTATCAACGATTTTTTCTACTGCAGCGGTGCTTTCCAATCGGAGTAGGTCTTGGATATATAGCAGACCTCTTGGTTTCAGAACACGTTTAATTTCCAACATGACCAAAGACGGATCAGGAATATGGTGGATAATGCTGTTCGAGAATACTCCATCAAATGATTGATCTGTATATGGTAAGTTCTTGGCGTCCACTTTCTCCAGTGAAATTCGATCGGTTAACTCAGCAATGTCAACATGTCCCTGCCCGATATTGAGCATATTGGATGATAGGTCTATAGCGGTAATTTGGACGTTAGGGACACGTTTCGCTAAAATAATTGGGATTCGCGCTGTTCCGGTTCCAAGGTCGAGAAAGTGTCCGTCAGCAACACCAAGATCTATAAGCCGATCGACAAATGCTGTATTTACCTCAAGGAAGTCCATGGTATCGTATGCCTTGGCTTCCTCAATCGTATCCATGACTTCTGGTTCCAGAATGCGTTTCATCTTATGCGTTCCTTGGTTTGGCCAGTGACTTTAGTTTTGCTAGTGCTTCCTGCTCCTCATTAATCCAAGGGCGTAGTGGAGGTTTTTCCAGACGCTTACCAGGTGATCCTAGTACAAGGATATAGGCACGACGAATCCCAATCGTGGTGTTGGGACCTGCATAATGGAGTGTACGACAGTGGTGAAATGTGGCGCCGGCTGCTGGAATGGGACAGGCTACTGCTTGAGAAGGATCTAGATCATTTGTTACCAAACCATGAACCAGTGGGTCATTATTAATGTGATGATGAAAGCGAACTTTGCCTTTATGGGATTTAGGAATAAATTGCATACATCCACTTTTAGAAGTGGATGGGTCAAGCGGCATCCAGACACTGAGTCTATGTGGAAGTTCTGATGGATTCCAATATGCTTCGTCCTGATGCCAAGGTGTTTCTGCACCAAATTTGGCTGGTTTCAAGATCATATGTCCACCACCGTTGACGTTGTCTTTATCAACTTTAAGTAACTTTGCCGCTAATGCGTGAGCATTTTTAAAAAATATGGTTTCACGTAATTCCGGAAACTGACTTTCAGGGCCAAGTACCTGTGGAAGTACCTCACGACCAGTATGCGCTCTCGGACCTCCTAGATCAAAGTACTGGCCTTGTTCTTCACCCGCTCTTTCCCGAAACAGTTTGTTGTATATCTGTTTCAGCCACTCGATTTCTTCATCCGTTGTAATACGATCAATGCTTAGATAACCGTTATCGTTGAAGAAGGCCACTTGGTTGGGTGTAACATCTACTTGAAAATCAGTTTTTGGTTTAATTATCCATCCTCCCAATATATGCAACAGAAATTAAGTGGAAACAATTGATGCTAGCTATATGTGAAGATTGGACTTCCAACGCCAGCAAGCAATTTCGGTGTCAGGATCATCTTGCAGATGGTGGAATATCTGTCGCGCAACGAAAGCCTATATCGTTCCCATGATGGCTGGGTAAATAGAAGCTTCGATACGGTTGTGACCCATGTACTTGATCAATCCATGATGGGCCTTCACGTACAACTCGGAAGGTTCTACTGTCTTTACTTTGAAGCTTAACCTGTAGAGACCTTCTGTTATGATTTTCATCGTAAGAATCCAAACACCACTCTCTCATGTTTCCTGACATATCATGTAGCCCATAGCCATTGGTATAAGATACTCCAACCGGCTTCGTTTTGGGTAACTTGCTGATATTGGCTATATCATCTCCTGTTTCTCCCTCGTTTCTAAGATCTTCTTTCTTTCCCAAAATACCTCCACGGGCAGCATACTCCCATTCGTTTTCTGTTGGTAAACGTTTTCCTGTCCATTTTGTATATGCCATAGCATCATACCAACTGATGTGAACTATGGAATTATTATCAGCGGGAGCATATTCTTTAATTTCATCCCAGTTTGGTTCAGGATAATGAGTTGCTTGGATAAATCTCTTATATTGACCAACTGTTACTTCGTATTTATCTATGTAGAATGTATTGATGTGTATTGTGTGTGTAGGCACTTCGTTTTGCATGCCGTTATGGGTTCTTATTTGTAATTTTCCGGAGGGAATTTTGACGACTTTGTTTATAATTAAAGCAACGCTTTCAAATCTTCCCCCTATTGTAACTGTGTTGTTTCCGTAATCAATTGGAATGTGTTTTGAATTTTGTTCATCCAAGTACTTTTCACTTAGGATCTGGAGGGGGGGCGCTGGGGTAGTTTTATCCATCTTGTTAATAACTAGGGCAACGTTCTTAAATTTCCCTTGCTCCAGTGTGTTAATAGTATTCAGTGGAGTGGTTTGCTTTTGGATTTTCTTTTTTGTGGAAAAGGATTCTTCTGGCATCCTGATATTTTTTGTCTTTACCCAGCCTGTTTTGAAAGTCTCTAATCTTTTCTTCACCTGAATTTGGGATTTAAAATCTTGCCTTTGAAATAAGTCAATTACGATTCTGTCTGGATTGGTCATTACAAAAATTTTCGACTCAGTTGGGACACGTAAGGGAAACGTGAATATAAACCGATTATCGGGTAATTCGAGAAAATTCATGTTTTTTTTTAAAATTGGATTGAAGGTATTAATTTGGATACTTGGTTCAATCTGGGGTGAAATTACCAAGTCAAAAATTTGTAACGTAACTTGATTAGGACCTTTTTTTTCTATGTAATTAACTTTTTCGCTGAATTCGAGTACAAGGCGAGTTTTCTTTTCTTCGTAATGATAGTGAAATCGCATAGCAGTTAACTGTGCATGATCAATTAAGGCCAAAACATCAACTGTTATTAGCAAGATACCATATGAAATTATTTGTATAACTTGTATTTTCATCCTTACTTCACGGCCAAAAGAAAATCAGAATCTCTATAACCTAATTATAGTTGAATCCATTAATAAATTCAAAGCTGATGTTCAACCCCAAAAAATGAGAGGATAGCAATCTTGAATATTTTCTCATTTTCGGTTATAAATAGTTGTTTGTACATAAATATGCACAAATGAACTGGAATCTACAATAGTATATGGGACTGCACCGATTAGCCAATCTGATACCAGTCAAACTGAACAGATCAGGGCAACCTGAATAAAAACCTATCATTATTGAACGTTGGTATCGAATCTGCTGGTTTTCGACATATGAACGTAATTAGATCGTATCTTAGAATAATCCGTTATCCCCTCTTCGCGATTCCGATTGTAGCCACGTTACCTGGTGCTTTGATCGCTTCATCAGGTCAACTATCATGGCGTGTTGGATTGGCTCTTATTACCGCATTACTCGGTTACTTCGCTGGCATGATGAAAAATGACTACTTCCATCAGGATCGAGACGAGATTGTCAATCCACATCGACCGATTCCTTCAAAAGATCTTTCTTCTCGGCAGGTACTTGTTTCTGCCAGTACGATATATATTCTCTGCGTTGTTTTCGGCTTCATGCTTAACTATAAAGCTGGATTATTAGTGATCTTTTTGGTGATGATTTCACACCTTTATAATGCGATTTTAAGCCGATACGGTGTGTGGGGTAGCATTAGTCTCCCAATAGGAATTGGGACACTGAGTGTGTTTGGGGCTGTTGCTGTGAGTGGTCAGGTGCCACGGTTAGTTTGGTACGCTTTTGCCGCAACAGCGCTTTATGATTTTGGTACTCATATCATTACGACTTTCAAAGATATTGAGCTAGATCGTCGGGTCGGTGTTCTATCGACCCCTCTGCAATTAGGTGTGTGGCCCGCACTGGTCTTATCAGCAGTAGCGACATTCTTTTCCTTTGGTGTTGTGGTTTTGCCGTATTGGACGGAAAGTGTAAGCTGGCATTATATATCTTGGGTAATATTGGCATCGGTTGCCACTATCGTTGCCAGAATACCGCTGTACATTGATCCGAACGAAAAAAATGGGTATTTGGCACTCAAAGGCTCCATGGTTGGTGCGATTGTGTTTTTTCCTTGTTTGATTGGAGTTAAACTTACTTTTTGGCAATCGGCACTCATAATATTACCTCTATTGTTGCTAACGTTAACTCTGCTGGAAATTAGCAAACAAAAAGTTTAGGTTATGCAGGATGAGTTTTGACTGAAACTATACAAGAATTCACCCCCAATATCGTGCAAGAAACCAATAAGTTTTCTCGAATCCACTTTGTGATATTAGCTTTTGCATTCTTTGGTCATGCGATTGCGGCTCTGTTCTATGCCGTAATCATTGATAATCTGGTGGTCGCACGTACCGCTTATTTCGGACTAAAGTTGCTCGTAAATGCTATCCCATTAATTTGGTTCTTTGGTCTTGATCGTCAGAAACCCAGATTGCCACCGTTCCAACCAGCCGCTTGTTTAGTAGGTTTGCTGTCTGGTATTCTGGTAGCCAGTTCATTGGTTTTCCTCTATGAATTTGTTCTGGCAAAACACCTTAAAATTGATGGCCTCTATGAAAAAGCATCTGTCTATGGATTGCGGGATCACTTCTTTTGGTTTGCTACCTTTTTATGTGTGGGGAATTCAGGAATGGAAGAATACTACTGGCGATGGTTTATATTCGGTAAGTTTCGGCAGTTGATGTGGGTTCCTCTGGCAATTGTCCTGTCAGCGATTAGCTTTACACTGCATCATATCGTTGTTCTCTCTGTTTATATTCCAGATTTGTCGATGGTTGTTCTATTTAATCTGGGGGTCTTTGCTGGGGGCCTAATTTGGGCAGGGCTTTATCAAAAGTTCTCAAATTTCTGGGCAATTTGGTTAAGCCATCTGATTGTGGATGTCGGCATTATGGTAATAGTGTACAAAATCTTATTTCCATCTGCTTAGATGGCAATCTGATGAGCTTGAGTGAAACATAACTTACGCACAATGTAGACAACGATTACATTGCCAATGACGGTTGATGCGACCAGCGTCAGCATCACGATAATCTGATATTTAACTGCCACTAATGGGTTAACTCCTCCGAGAATCTGGCCTGTCATCATGCCCGGTAATTTTACCAATCCAACTGTCATCATGGCGTTGATTGAAGGGATCATTCCCGCCTGAATTGCATCGCGAAAAATTTTGACAGTTGCCTCTTGATATGTAGCACCCAAGCTGAGGAAAAGCTCAATTTGATCCCGCTGATTTTTAATGTCTGAAAAAAGGCGATCCAGCGAAATTGCGATCGCTGTCATTGAGTTGCCAATAATCATGCCACCTATAGGAATAAAGTATTGTGGTTTGTACCATGGCTTGACCTGAATGATAACAGCAGTAACCAGCACTGTGATGATAGTATAGCTGATGATCATGGAAATGAATATAGGTGAAAAAATACTGACAGAATCTTCCTTGGTGCGGGATTGGATTGCGTGGGTTGCCCAGAAAATCATCGATATATACAAGACTGAAGTCAGGACAAAATTCTCAATTTTGAAAATATATTGCAGTACATAACCAACCAGAAAGAGTTGAGCAAAGGTCCGAACAGTTCCCCAAGCCAAATCCCTTTCCAACTTGAGTTTTAGTGCTAGCGATGCTAGTCCAGAAATAAGGATAAAAATGAGACACAAGGCAAGTTTTACTGGTGTGATTTCGATGACTTCACTCATTTCCCTACCTCAATTATGCCATCTTGACTTAGTGTGAATTTTCTCACAACTGCTCTTTTGGGTATAAAATCAAGATGTGTGACCAAAAAGACAGTTGTTTTTTTCTCTACATTGATTTGCTCAATAGCATCTTCCACGATTTGCTTCGACTCTGAATCTAAGGCAGACGTTGGTTCATCGCAGAGTATGATTTCCGGTTCGGAAAGGAATGTTCGAATTAGAGCAATTCGCTGTTTCTCACCTACGGAGAGGTTTTGTGCATCATTTTGGAGATCTATGTTTTTAAGCAAAAAGTTTCGTAGCATATGTTCAAAATTTTGCCGTGATGGCCGTTCCAGTTGACGACCGGATTTGAAATGGAACGGTAAATTAAGATTGTCTTCAATTGAGCCCTCAATCATGGTTGGTGTCTGTTGAAGGTAACCGATTCGACAGCGTAAGCTTGTAATTTGGTGGTCAGTAATCGGTTTGTCATCAATCCAGATCTGTCCTTCAGTCGGTTCGTGAAGCCGATTCAGCAGCCGTAAAAAACTCGACTTTCCAATACCTGACTTGCCTCGGATTAAGATGAAATCACCATGTTCTACCGTCAAGTTGATGTTCTTAAATAATGGTGGATTTTCTTCAAACCTCAGGCTGATACTTTTTAGTTCGGTTTTCATGTTGGTAAGATATTGACTCTTAGTGTCTTATTAAGGTATTATAATTTTCGAATTCGATGTGTCAAAACATTGAACCGATTTCATCTAATTCCAATATCTAAAACAAGGAGTAGTTATGGCTGGCAATACCGTCGAAATTACAGATGGCAACTTTGAAGAAGTGGTCCTGAATTCAGATATACTGATTGTTGTTGACTTCTGGGCGGAATGGTGCGGTCCATGCAAACAGATTGCCCCGGTTCTTGAGGAACTCGCTGCCGAACATGCAGATACCTATAAGATTGGCAAACTGAATGTTGACGAAAGCAGGGAAAATGCTATGCAGTATGGTATACGCAGCATCCCCACAATGTTAGTTTTTAAAGATGGTCAAGTTGTTGAAACGATTGTTGGTGCGTTGCCCAAAGCTCAGATCCATTCTAAGATTACTGCCGTTCTATAATAGATTCCGATTCTTTTCTGGTTAAAATTGAGAAACTCAGATCAAAATGATCTGGAAAATGATTTATAACACGATTGGTATAGCTGCGATTTTTACTGGCTTTCAGGTTGCCTCGTTGTTCAATTCAAAAATTCGACAGGGGATTTCGGTACGTAGAAATGCTTTTAGGCAACTCGAAGAGCAACTGAAATTAGCACCAGACTTCACACAAAGGGTTTGGTTCCATTTTACTTCAGTTGGTGAGTTTGAACAAGCTAAGCCTTTAATTGAGTCAATAAAAGACAATGCCCAAATCATTTTGACCTATTTCTCGCCGTCTGTCCACCCGAATGTCCTTAAGTATCCTCATTGTGATGCACATACGTACCTACCGCTTGATACTGCTATAAATGCGAAACGGTTATTTAGTTTAATTCGACCAACAGTGTTGGTTTTTTCTAAGTTTGATGTCTGGCCGAACTTGGTTTGGCGTGCTTCTGACCAAGGCGTTCCAACTGTCTTGATCGCTGGTACTCTCCATCAGGAATCGAAGAGATTGTATCCCATCGCAAGGTCTTTCTTCAAGCAGGTTCATAATAAGCTCACGCTCCATTGTGTAATTTCTGAATCGGATGCAGAAAGATTTACGCAACTTTGTGGTGATGATTCGCAAGTTGAAGTAACAGGCGATACACGCTTTGATACCGTTTATAATCGAGCTATCATGGTCAAAGTGGATCAATTCCTTCCTGCTCAGTCCACCCTCAAGTATCCAATTGTTATAGCTGGCAGCACCTACATTGAGGAGGAAGAGGTTCTACTGGAAGCCTATGAACTTCTGCGTTGTGGGGAAACAAATGGATTACTGCACTTGATCGTTGTTCCTCATGAACCGACAGTTGAGCATATACAAAGGCTCTGTTCAAAACTTGATATGTTAGGGTTTTCGTACACGTTGTTTTCGGATCTGAATAGCGAAATGGATCTTAGTGGGATGGAAGTCATCGTCATCGATACTGTCGGATTATTGGCGGAGTTATATAGAATCTGTGACGTTGCCTTTGTTGGCGGTAGCTTTCATGGAAGGGTGCACAATGTTATGGAACCAGCGGCGATGGCTAAACCAATTGTATTTGGACCACGGATCGAAAACTCGTATGAGGCGGGACTCTTAAAAGAACGCCACGCGGCACGACAGGTCAACAACGCTTTCGAAATGGCCGACATTTTCAGAGAGTTGATATTTTCAGCTCAACTTCGCCAACAAATGGGAGAGGGGGCAAAAGCCGTGATCGTTGAGAACCTTGGTGCTTCTCAACGATCACTCAATCACTTAGAAAGATTTCTATAATCTATCAAGGAGCAAAGCTTATATTAATGCTTGATGGATATGCTTACCGCCGCGTGAAAGCACAATTCGAGTTCCTTCTGGTGACTCAAGCGACTGGTTGTAATCGATTCCAAGACAATGATAGATCGTTGCCGATAGATCTTCAGGGCGCACTGGTAGATCCGCCGGATCTTCGCCGTAGGCATCGGAAGATCCGATGACTTGTCCTCCTTTAATTCCTCCACCAGCTAGCATGATTGAGAATACTTGGGAGTGGTGATCTCGTCCGCCATCACGGTTAATAACTGGCGTTCGACCAAATTCTCCCATTACTAGAGTAAGCGTGCTATCTAGTAACCCTCGATCGGATAAGTCATGGATCAGTGTTGCAACTGTTTGATCGAAACTGCTGAGTCGGCCGCTCAACGACGAAAAGATGTTGCTATGGTTATCCCACCCACCTAGATCAACGGTGGTAAATCGAACTCCGGCCTCAACAAGCCGACGTGCAAGCAGGCAACTTTGCCCAAACCGATCTCTGCGATAGGCATCACGTAATTTACCATTTTCCTTGCTGAGATCAAACGCAGCACGTGCGTCGGCAGAACTAATCAGGTTATAGGCTGCGGTGTAGAATTCGTCAGCAGCGACTGCTCGGCTGCTCCCAGATTCATATTTTTTGAAGGTGGCGTCAACCGATTCACGCAACGTTTTGCGTCGATCGAAACGATGCCGTGTGATTTCGTTGGGTGCGACAAGGTTATGAACCCTAAAGTTTTTGCTGGCAGGGTTCCCATCTAACGAAAACGGATCTAGTGCTGATCCGAGGAAACCTCCGCCACCGTAAGCGATAGGAGAGGGAATAGCGATGTAAGGCGGTAACGCGCTAGTTTGTCCCTTTAACTCTGCCACAACCGAGCCATAACCTGGTACTGCAAAACCGGGCAAAGGGCGAAAACCTGTCATCATGTAGTGTGTCCCGCGCTCATGTGCCGCTTCAGGTGACGTCATCGATCGGATCAGGCATATTTTCTTCATCTGTTGTGCTATTTTGGGTAGGTGCTCGCAAATCTCGATACCGGGTACGTTTGTTTTAATTGGTTTGAAAATACCGCGAATTTCTTCCGGAGCATTGGGTTTCAAATCCCAGATATCAAGATGGCTGGGGCCACCGCCAAGCCAGATTAAAATAACAGACTTGGCTTTTCCTTGGAATTGATCTGATTTTGCCATAGCTTCAAGTTGAAACAAATCTGTCATACTGAGTCCTAGTGTCCCAAGCACTCCAACTTTGATAAAATCTCTACGGTGAAAGTTGGCGCAATCCGTAGCATGTGTTAATTTTTGGTTCATTTTTGCTATCCTCTTCTTAGCTTGTGAACAAAAATGCTCTTGACGTTATGATTGCCCAGAGTAAATCTTCCAATCCCTCGTGTCTCTTTAGGCTTTGACGAATGTATTCTCCTGCAGTTTCCAATTCATCTGCCGAGGGTAGTCGACACAAGGTGTTCATGTAAATTTCTTTAATAATTTGGTTATCCGTTAGTTCTTCACCAATCATTCGTTTAACTGCACTGTTTGTGCCCGTAATCTTGTTGTGGATGTAGTGGGAGTTAATCATATGTAATGCTTGTGTGAGTGTTGGTTCGGGCTTTGGGTTTACGATTTGCTAGAAACTCACGTTCGGATCTACCAAAGAGATCCAAGAACCTTGAACTATACGGCAACGGCGTTGAGACTGCTCGGGTTCCTTGGGGATACCGGCCAAATTTTTCTTTTGTCTCAGTAACATCATTAACAACATCAAGCACGACTTGGGCGGGTATTGCCCTTGGATAAAATCGAGAGAAGAACCGATCATCAAGATTATTTGTTTCGTTAGGTTCAGCTGAAAGTTGGTAGGTTCGCGAATTTAGAATTAAATGGATGATTGATTTGGTATCAAATTCATCTTTAATAAATTGTTCAGCTAAGGCTTCAAGTAACCCTTCTACAGCTGAGGGTGGTGTTTCACGCATGTCATCGACTGGGTCAATAATACCCCAACCAAAATAGTAACTCCAGATTCGGTTTACCGTTGCTCTTGCAAAATATGGGTTGGTTGGAGAAGTAATCCAATCAGCTAGCAGTTGCAGATGGTCAATCTGAAAGTTCGAATCAATTTTGTCTCCACCTAAGAATTTTGGATCGGTAACCCTTCCCCGATTTCCTTCGACCGATTGGTTAACCACACGACCAGTTGGGTTATAATAAATTATTTGTTCTTGATAAAGTTCACCGTTGCGACTACCAACTTTTCCCGTGAAAGCAGCGAAATTCCAGTAGTCATCTGTGGTCCAACGGTCAAATGGATGTTTGTGGCATCGAGCACAGCTCAAGCGAATACCAAGGAAAACTTGCGCTATCGTTTCTGCTCGACCGTCTGGGCTACCTTCAATGCGATAAAAATTGGCTGGCCCAACCTGGTATGTACTGCCTTTGGCTGTGATTAGATCTTTAACAAATTGATTATAGGGTCTGTTAATATGTTTGCGAATCCATTCATGGAAAATAGTTGCCGCCCGTTCACCAAAAGATCCATTGCCAAGTTGCCGTGGATGGACTCGCAACATATCACTAACCTGTAAAGTTCGGTTGTGTTCAAATTCAGGGCTTTCAAGCAATTGATTTATCAGGTGAGACCTTTTATCTAAACTGTTATTTGTTATGAAGGATTCGACCTGATTAGTGGATGGTAGCATACCCACTGTGTCGAGAAACACACGGCGAATAAACGTGTTATCGTTACAAAGACGCGAGGGGATAATGTTGAGTTTTTTAAGTTTTTTTGAAACGTACTTGTCAATAATATTGCCCTCAGGCATATGCAACGCGGGATTAATTTCTCCCATCCGCGGAATGGTTAGAAATGAGGCAGAGACCACACCCAGAAATCTGGCAATGACGGCTGTACTTCCCCACCTTTTTGCGGTGGTCAAACCGTCTACGCTGACTTTGGCAATCGGTTGATCTTTGGATTCAAAAATTGTTTTTTCAGTGACATCTTCAACCGTGTTGTCATTAAAATGGGCAAGAACTTTGATCTGTTGCTGTTCACCAACTTTCTTCAGAATAAATTCACTTGGCTGAACTGTAATCCGTTCCAGCCGTGGATCATCTTCCGCGAATTTTGCACCGTTTTCGATCCATCGCAGGATGGTAATGTATTCCTGCGAATTGACCTCAAAGCGCATACCTCCTTCGTGACTTACTTGCTCTGTTGGTTTCAATAAAAACAGTGAGCGTTCAGGATCAACGAGGTTAATTCGCCTGCCACGATAACCATAGACAATAGGATAGTAATCGGCTTCTGGATTCAATGTCAGTCGCGATAGATCTAATCCTCCCTGTCCGCCAAACTTACCATGACAGAGCGCTGCAGAACATCCTTTCTTGTCCAGAATGGGGGCAATATCATTAAGGAATCTCGGCTCTTGGTCGTCTGCCTTTGCATCTGGAATATAAAGAGCAAGTATCAAAAGGGAGATAATAGATAAGGAGTTTCCACATTGTTATTGGTCTTTGTATCTAATCTCGCATATCGGAAGAATCATGTTTATATTATGGCAATGTTCTTAAACTGTTGTCAAGCATTCTACTCTAGTCTTTCATTTGTCGGCTTTGCGCAAGTAGTGACAATAAGCTTTGGAAACTGAGAGTGTAGTAATAGCCTATCTAAGGATTATCTTGTCCAGTTATAATGCCTATGCTATAATCTCGTTCAGCGTGCACTAATCTCTGTCATGAAATTATTTGCTGAGTTAAAGAATATTAGGGAGGTATTTTATAAATGGATCGGAACGAAAATACGACCGATTATGATGGAGGGAATGGGGAAAGTCCCTCCATTCTCATTGGTATTATAGGCGCAATTATTCTTGGTGTTATTATTGGAGGGTTTGCACCAGGATTTGCTAAACATTTTTCTGTTCTGGGCGAGATTTTCCTCAATTCGTTAAAGATGATTGTAGTTCCATTAGTTGTCCTTTCGATGATCGTCGGCATTACAGGATTGGGTGATATTAGAAATATTGGAACGATTGGCGGTCGTACTATACTTTATTACATGGTGACAACAGCGGTTTCTGTGATTATTGGGATAATTATGGTTAATATTGTCCGTCCCGGTGTTGGTATTTCAACAGGGGAAGGGCATCAGGGGTACCTATACACTTTAGATGATCGCACAGTTAATATAGGAGATGAGAGTTGGGACAAAAAGAGTTTTAAAAACTATGAACAGAAAGGGGATAAGAAATATCTGCTTGTCCTTCCCGATCAGAATGTTCAAGGTATTATTGAATCGGTTACTCAAAATTCGGTAACGGTCAAAGCTTGGAAATACGTCGAGGCTGACGATGTTTTCTACGTTCAAGCAGGTGATACTGAAAAAGCTCTCCGTACAGTAAATGGTCAAGTCATATCTGCAGATCCCGATTTGGCAGCTAGCGGAACAGGTGTTGAAATTAGATTGCCAATTGCTGATAAGGTAGCAAGCAAGAAGGATAAAGGGATTGTGGATACAATGATGGAAGTTGTCCTCGGCAATTCGGTCACTGGCAAGCAAGGGCTGATTCCCATCAACATCTTCAAGGCCATGGTACAGATGGACATTTTACCTTTGATATTTTTTTCATTGCTGCTTGGTGCCGCATTGACAGTTGTAGGTGGACACGCCAAAGCTGCCATTAACACCATTTCGGCTTTGAACGATGGGGTAATGAAAATTGTACACTGGATTATGGTTGTTTCACCCATAGGGATTTTTGGTTTAATTGCCGGTAAGATTGGTAACGAAGGTGGCTTCGCTGGTTTTTTGCCCGAATTAGTCGCCGTTGGCTGGTATAGCTTTACAGTATTGCTTGGCTTAGGTATTCACGGCATCGTGGTTTTACCACTCATTCTCTGGTTAGTTGGCAGACGGAACCCCATCGTCTATGTTTCTGGTGTTGCTACTGCTTTGCTCAATGCCTTCTCCACCGCTTCCAGTTCAGCTACACTTCCACTTACCATGGAAGGTGTCGAGATCGGCAACAAGATTTCAAATCGAACCTCGAGTTTTGTTCTGCCATTGGGTGCAACTATTAACATGGACGGTACAGCGCTTTACGAAGCCGTGGCTGCAATTTTTATTGCCCAAGTTTATGGTGAGGATCTTGGTTTTGCCAAGCAACTGGTAATTGTTCTCACGGCGACGCTCGCTGCCATCGGTGCTGCGGGGATTCCGCAAGCAGGATTAGTTACTATGGTGATTGTACTTAAAGCTGTCGATCTCCCCATCGAAGGTGTCGGATTAATTTTGACCGTTGATTGGCTTTTGGATCGTTTCCGAACAACTGTTAATGTTTGGGGGGACAGCGTTGGGGCTGGAATCATTGAAACATTAGAAAGCAACGATGTTAAATCTGCAACAACCTAGCATGAGTAAAGGGAATGGACAGCAAGGTATAGCATCCAATGAAAAGATTACCAGTGGCTCAATGATCGCCATTGTTGTGATTATTTTTACTGGATGCTGGGTTGCGTTTGCCTATTATCGAAACCCAGGAGCAGATGACAGCCAGCCTGTTTTGCTTCTACACCCGATTGTTGCTGTTTTATTGATTGCGCTTCTCGTCCGAGTACGGAAACTAATAGAGGTGTCTAGCATTGTTTATATTTTGATTTTTATGATTAGCCTCTGGCTTTTCATCAATCTGTCAAGTATGCTAATGCCCTTTTTTTTTGGGTTTGGACTTGCCTATTTTTTCCGGTTTATTGTTGGGGAAATCCAAGAAATCCCGCTGCCGTTTGGAAGGCGATTGCGTGTCCCAAAGATTGTAGCGAGTCTTATTCTCTTTGGTTTGACACTTGGTGTTATCTGCCTGTTATTTTGGATTGTTATTCCCCAAATCGTTGATCAGACGTTGGGTATGAGCGAAGGATTGGTCAAATTCTATCGAGATACGCTTGTGCCTTTTGTAGCAGGCACCAACGAAGAAAAAGGTGTCCTCGATAAGATCGAGGAGTTCGGGGACAATTCAAAGTCAAGTTTGATCCGTAAAGCAACCCAATTTGCTAAGCGTGAAGGACAGAAAATTGTCAATCAGGTTCAAAATTATCTTACGGCTAACTTGGGATCTCTAGCTGAAACTGGGACAGATTTTTTTGGGCGTGTTTTTCGGCGGTTTTCTTCAATGGCTGTAGGTGTAGGTGGGTTTTTAACTACGGTGTTTCTGACGTTAATGGTGTTGATCTACGCTGGACATTCACTAGAAATTTACGTTGGAAACTTTGTTGATTTATTCCCGCTAGAGAAACGGGATCGTGTATGGCAATATCTCCATGAAATCAACAAGAACATGGAAGCCTTTTTGCGTGGTCAGGTGGTTGTCATTCTGGTGATTAGTCTGATCTCGATTATTGTTTACTCCATCATTGGCGTGCCGTTTGCTCTTGTTGTTGGCTTGATGGCGGGTATTTCCAATGCCATTCCAACCTTTGGCCCCTTTATCGGTGGTGTGTTTGCTATGCTTGCTTTGCTGATGGGATTCGCTGCAGGAAATTTCCTGCTTGTTGGTTTCTTAATCCGTGTGGTTGCCATAATGGGCGCCATTCTGGGGATCCAAGCAATTGATAATTCACTCATCTCACCAAAAATCATGAGTAACGCTGTTAATGTCGACCCATTACTAATTATGTTTGGCGTGATTGTTGGCGCATCAATTTTTGGCTTTTGGGGGCTCATTCTCGCTATTCCTGCAATTGTTGTCTTAAAGTCGATTGTGACAGTTTCAAAAGAGTTATATACATGAGTTTGCCAGTCGTAGCGATTATTGGCCGTCCAAACGTCGGCAAATCGTCGCTTTTTAATTTAATTGCGAAAAAAAAGATCTCAGTGGTTCACGATTATCCGGGTGTGACACGGGATAGAATCTACGCTGATATTGAGTGGGACGATCGCTGTTTTACAATTGCTGATACTGGTGGATTGGACGTCAGGCCGAAAGAGGAACTGATCGATCAGGTGCAGCATCAGGTTGAGATCGCAGTAGAAGAAGCGAAAGTGCTTGTTTTTCTTGTCGATGTGCGAACTGGTGTCATGCCACACGATCTGTTAGTAGCAAAGAAACTGAGACAGATCAATAAGCCGGTCTTTTTAGTTGTAAATAAAGTAGAGGGGCAGAAATTTGATAACGATATCTATGATTTCTACCGATTGGGTCTGGGCGAACCGATTCCGATTTCGTGTGCCCAGAACTGGGGAATTGGGGATTTACTTGAGCAAGTCGCATTTGCCCTCCCGGAATCGGACGTTGAGGACGTGGGTTTATCATCGACAATAAAAATTTCAATCGTCGGTCGTCCAAATGTTGGAAAATCTTCGATTATTAATGCAATCCTAGGAGAAAATCGTATGATTGTCAATGATAAACCCGGCACGACACGAGATGCTGTCAATATTCATTTTGTGTATCAGCATATTGAATTTGAATTAATTGATACGGCTGGAATGCGGCGGAAATCTTCGGTAAAGGATGAGCTGGAACAATTCAGCGTTCAGCGGGCCATCAAGAGCATTCGACAAAGTGATATTGCTTGGCTGGTTCTTGACGCATCGGATGATATTGCTAAGCAAGAAAAAATGATTGCCAATTATATTGCCAATCAAGGAAAAGCATCAATTATCTTGGTCAATAAGTGGGATCTAATCGAAAAGGATAATGATACTTTTAACCGATTTGTAGATCGTATCCACACACTTTTTCCACAGTTGGATTATGTGCCAATTCTGTTTGTTTCCGCCTTAACGGGGCAACGCGTGACAAACGCTCTTGATTTGAGTTTGGAAATCCACCGTGAGTATTGCACCAGGATTCCGACCACAGAACTAAATAGCGCGCTGACAAAGATCAAATCAGTTTATCCCCCTCCGAGAGCGGGTAAAGTACGTCCAAATTTAAAATATATTACGCAAGTTGATGCCAAACCTCCAACCTTCCTGATATTTGCCAGTTACCCACATAAAATTAAAGCTCATTATGAAGCCTATATTGTCAATGAACTGCGAGATGCTTTTGGTTTTGAGGGAACGCCACTGCAAATCCATTACCGTTCCACATCAAAAAAACAAGGCGGAAAACCGACAAAGAGATTGTCTTACTGAATATTCCTGACAGTTGATGGTACAAAGTAAAACAGGTTATCTTTGATTCCCGCTAAATCCATGGAGATCTTTAACCCCTTTGAGGTTTTTCCTGTTTGATGTTATTAATCGAACTCTGACATTTCCAGGTTCAAAGAATCGTGTCGTTTTGTTCCGGACGAGTAGCTAGCGAAAAAATCGTTGCTTGACCGAATCGTAGTTTCCAAAGTAAAATGAAAGTTATCAGTTAATCTACTTACTTGTATTTAAGGAGTTTTTGAAATGAGCAGAATCCCAATTGCGTTAGAACTTTATTCGGTACGTGAAGACGCTGCTGAGGATACAGCAGGAACCCTGGAAGCTGTAGCAAAAATGGGGTATGAAGGAGTTGAGTTCGCTGGGTATTATGGACATAGCGCCGAAGATCTAAGAAAGATGTGTGACGATCTCGGTTTACAAGTTATTGGTACTCACACAGGTTTGGACACACTTTTAGGTGATGAACTGCCAGCAACCATAGAGTATAATCAAATACTCGGCAATAAGTACCTGATTGTTCCAGGGTTATCGGGAGAAAGGACATCTACGACATCTGCTTGGCTGGAGACCGCCAAGATATTTGATGGGATCGCTGAACGTGTTGCCGAACACGGAATGCAGACAGGCTATCATAATCATAGTGCTGAATTCAAAAAGATGGACGGTGAATATCCATGGGATATATTTTTTGGTAACACGCGTAAAGAGGTAGTAATGCAACTTGATACTGGTAACGCGTTGCATGCTGATGTCGATGTTGCACCATTCATTGAACGTTATCCTGGACGTGCGCAGACAGTACACTTAAAAGAGCTTTCAGCCACAAATAATAAAGCTTTAATCGGTGAAGGTGACGTCAATTGGCAAGAGATATTTAAACTGTGTGAATCAATCGGATCAACTGAATGGTATATTGTTGAACAAGAGAGCTATGCTTTTTCTCCCCTAGAATGTGTTGATATTTGTCTGAAGAATTTAAAAGAAATGGGCAAGTAATTCATCGATTAGAAAGAGATCGGCAAAAATTTGTGTAATTTGCCGATCTTTTTTGTGTCCCGATAGAAGGTTGTAAGAAAGATGAAGGATATAAAGGGCAATGTCGATCCTAAACTGAAGATCTCAATTCCCATAGCCATTTTTGTATTGATTTGCCTCTTAGCTATTTGGGGGGCGTGGCAATTTAATCAAACTGAAATCGTTTGGTACAGTATCATACCGCCGCTTTTGGCAATCACAATGGCAATTGTAACCAATCGCGTATTGACAAGCTTGGGTGTAGCTATCGGGATTGGTGTAATTCTATCGTCAGTACAGAAAGATATCGGTTCTGAAATGCCATGGTTCTTGATACTCGGAAGTGAAAGTTGGTCAGTTTTTAAATCAGTAATTGGGACTTTTAATCTTCAAGTAATCATTTTTATCTTACTGATTTTATCGATGATTTCAGTGATGATTATATCGGGGGGAATGCAAGGTGTTATTAATTGGTTATCACAGTTTGCTAAGGGTTCCAGATCAACACAATTGGTGACAGTGTTGATGGGATTAGCCATTTTCATTGATGACTATGCTAACACGATGATCGTCGGTTCCGCGATGCGACCAGTGACAGATCAAAAAAAAATTTCCCGAGAAAAACTGGCATTTCTAGTTGACGCAACAACTGCACCAGTTGCAGGATTAGCGATTGTAAGCACGTGGATCGGTTATGAGATATTCCTTTTTGCTGCAACAGCTGAATCGATTGGAATTGACAAAGACGGGTACTCGATGTTTTTCGATGCGCTAGGTTATCGGTTCTACTGTCTCATGATGCTCATTTTTGTGTTTACTAACGTGATTAGCGGACGTGATTTTGGTGAGATGTTGAAAGCAGAAAAGCGATCACATTCACATGGAGCTATTCTAGCAGCAGACGCAACGCCGATGACGTCAAAAATCTTTTCAACACTAAGTTATAATCCGGTTGCGAAAGTTTCCTCCTTATCCGCTATAATTCCGATCGTGATGCTATTTGGTACTATGGCCGCAGCATTTTGGTTTTATGGAGGAAGTTCAGGATCTTTCTTGTCATGGACAAATTGGCGAAGGATTTTATCAAAAGTATCTGAAGAAGGCAATAACGTTCAAGTCTTGGCGATTGGTTCAGGTATTGGATTATTTACGGCAATTATTTGTGCAATCGCTATTTCAAGAATTGGCTTTGGTCAGACATTCAAAGCAATCCTTCTAGGGCTGAGCGGTAGCCTGTTACCGACGTTGATTCTGGTTTTTGCTTGGGGATTAAAAGCAGTTTGCGACGCCCTACAGACAGGGGGGTTTTTGGGGGCGATAGTTAGCAACGTGCTCTCACCAGTCTGGTTTCCAGCAATTATCTTTGTTGTTGCCGCGTTAACATCATTTGCAACTGGTACCAGTTGGGGGACAATGGCAATTTTGATTCCAACTGCCACGCCAATTGCTTTTGGTCTAGATGGATCTACCTACGGTATTACAACGATTATTTGTCTCGGTGCTGTACTTGACGGATCGATCTTCGGGGATCACTGTTCCCCGATTTCCGATACCACTATTATGAGTTCGATTTCCAGTTCATGTGACCACATTCACCATGTTCGGACGCAATTACCATATAGTTTAACGGTGGCAGGGCTCGCAATTATCTGTGGATATTTGCCTGCAGCATTTGGATTTCCACCGTGGTTCTTGATCACATTTGCAACGGGAGTAATTGTTCTAATCTTTCTTTTTATTGCTAAGCCGGCATCAGCTTAAAGGTGAAAAGTGACTAGTTATGGATTGTTGGTTTGCCGTTTAAATCAAATCGGGTGGAGGCCTCGGCATTTCCCCACCTCCTAGGACCGACTGATCAAAATCAATTATTGAACCTGTCATTAAACCGGATTCTCCAGAAGCTAAATAGGCAATTGCGCGGGCTGCTTCTGCCACCTTAATCAGACGACCAAAAGGTTGTTTCGCTTCTGCGTCATCTAGCCAATCATTTCCATCACTATGATATTTTCGCTGAATCAGATCTTCACCTGGTGTGTCCATCCAACCAAGGTTCAGAGCGTTCAGACGAATACGGTGACGCATAACTGCGTAAGCAACATTCTTGGTCAGTGTTACCAATGCCCCTTTTGAAGTTGCATAAGGTGTGAGATGAGGCTGACTACCATAGGCAGCGATGCTGGTGACATTCACGATTGATCCCTCAATACCTTCACGTTTCATAGTCTGAAGAACATCTTGTATCAAAAGGAAAGGTGCACGAACATTAACTGCCATAATATGATCCCATAGCTCTACTGATGAGTCCCAGATGGTACCTCGATCCGTGGTAGCAGCAGAATTCACCAGTATATGAATTTGGCCGAAGGCTTCATCCGCAACGGCTACAATGCGTTTGCATTCTGAAACATTTTCTAGATGCGCTTGTACAAAATGTGCTTGGCAGCCAGCTGATTTCAAATCGTTGGCAACCGCCTTGCCGCGTTCCGAGTTCCGACCTGTGACGATAATGCCGGCGGCACCTCGATCGGCAAACAACCGCGCAGTCGCTTCACCTAATCCTTGGGTGCTACCGGTAATGATGGCGTATTTACCCTCAAGCGAGTTCAGATGAGACACAAACGTCGACCTCCGAAAAAATTGTCCGTCAACTGTGTAGATGACTTAGATTATTACAAAACTGTCACATGTTACCAACCCAGTGTTTCCAGCAGATAAGCCCGGTTTCGCTTGGCGCTGGTCAGCGGGTCCGCATTCGTGCCGGGAAGGATATCTTGCTCAACCGTGCCCCATCCTTGATAGTTCATTTCATCTAGAATATTGCGAATGGTAATAAAGTCAACCGTTCCTCCTCCTAGTTCAGGAAAGACACCAGCGATAACTCCATCAAAGTAGTTGCCTTCTTCTTTCAACACATTTTGTAAAATATTCTGATTGCAGTCTTTGATGTGCAAATACCAGACGCGGTCGCGCCACTTATTGAGCACGGCAACCGGGTTGCCACCTCCATAGGTAATGTGTGCCATGTCAAAACAGAGGCCGACCACTTCCGGGTTGGTGCGTTCCAGTACGGCATCAATCTCGGTCGGCGTTTCCAGATAACCGCCAACATGTGGATGGATGACGGACTTCAAACCAAATTCTTCCCAAACCATTTGGGCGAAGGCATCCACATTACTGGAAAAGGTATTCCAACCATTCGTGTCCAAGCTATCTTCTGGCCGAATACGCCCAGCTCTTTTAGATCGGTGCTCAGCTACAAAAAGCGAATCGGACAGTACTATCCAACCACAGTCCAGAGCTGATAACACCTGTGCTGTTGTGACTGCTTCTCGGTATACATCTGGAAGTCCTTGCGGGTCAATAAAGTTGACGATGGTAAACGCCGATATCAATTTCAACTGGCGTTGTGACAATTGATCACGCAATTTGGGAATATCAAAGGGCAAATAGCCATATGGGCCAAGTTCAGTCCCGCTGTACCCCGCGGCCTTTATTCCGTCTAGTACTTGAGTATAAGGAGGTACATTAGGTGTATCTTTCATCA
Source organism: Candidatus Poribacteria bacterium (assembly GCA_012963885.1). Taxonomy (GTDB): domain Bacteria; phylum Poribacteria; class WGA-4E; order WGA-4E; family UBA9662; genus UBA9662. The sequence continues at coordinate 26,714 of DTUY01000218.1, forward strand.
GTACCCCCCAAGAAACGGGAGCCGTAGCAATATTGATCTGCATTAGGTCCTTTACCATTAAGAATTGGGTTTGTTGATCAGTATATTTTGTTCGACAAAAAGTTGCTGTCTAAGAATAGAGTTGCGAATAGGTCTTTTGGATTGGATCAGACTGTTAGATCTTCTTCCTTTTCTTCTGTTAATTCTACTTCGTCTGAAATATCAGTTGGTTTGCCAGCAAAGTTGAGTGTCTGTCGGATTTTAGCTTCAATTTCGCCTGAGATCTCTAGATTTTCTTTCAGATATTTTATTGCATTACCTTTTCCTTGTCCAAGCCGTTCATCGCCATAATAGAACCAAGCTCCACTTTTACGAATTATTTCGCGATCAACACCGACATCAATCAGATCACCCTCCTTTGATATTCCTTCACCGAAGATAATATCAAATTCTGTTTCTATGAATGGCGGAGCAACCTTATTCTTTACGACCTTTACTTTAGTCCGACTTCCAATTGCATTATTGCCATCCTTTAAGGTTTCAGCTCTTTTAATCTCTAACCGGACGGATGCATGAAACTTTAGTGCAAGTCCACCAGGTGTCGTATTGGGGTTTCCAAACATAACGCCAATTTTTTGACGAATTTGATTGGTGAAGATAACGCAAGTTTTCGATTTACTAGTCACACCGCTGATTTTTCGAAGCGCTTTGGACATTAGACGTGGTAATAGTCCAACATGCGTATCCCCCATATCCCCTTCAATTTCGGCCTCCGGTGTGAGTGCTGCTACAGAATCAATTACAATAACGTCAATTGCACCACTACGGATTAATGTTTCAACAATATCCAACGCTTGTTCGCCAGTGTCAGGTTGCGAAATGAGTAAGCTATCCATGTCTACGCCGATGTTTTTAGTGTAAACAGGATCTAGGGCATGCTCTACATCAATAAAAGCAACGACACCACCTAGTTTCTGAGCTTCAGCAATAACATGTAGTGCAAGAGTAGTCTTACCGCTAGATTCCATTCCAAACATTTCAATAATTCGGCCGCGTGGGATACCACCGACACCAAGTGCAATATCTAATGCCATTGAACCAGTCGGGATAGCTTCTACCGGGACAACCTGATCGCTGTTAAAACGCATGATCGCACCTTTTCCATGCTGACGTTCAATTTGCAGCATTGCTAGGTCTATTGCTTTTTCCTTTTCATCTTCTTCATTCACAATTAAAAGCCTCCTTTATTCTATAGAAAATATCGTCTTACACATGCGTGAGTTGCTTTATTTGTCATGGTAACCTGAAGTTATCCAATACCAAATTGGACTGTTTGAAGTTTTGTGTAAACTGCTCCTTCCGAATTGAGTTGACTTTTAATCAGCGAGATCTGTTTTACATGAATGGGAACATAATCCATTTGGTCATATGCATCAAAGTATGAGACAAACTCAGTCAAGCTAATGCGATTCCTAATTCGCGCGATTGTAAGGTGGGGAATGAATTTTCTGCCTTCTTTTGGAAAGCTGAGACAATTGAGAGTTGAATCTAGACTTTCAGCGAGCTTCGCAATTGGTGTAGCATTCGTTGTAACGCCAATCCACAAGACTTTGGGTTGCGAGAAATTTTTGAATGCACCAATACTACCAATCTCCATGTTGAAAGGTTGTTGATCTTCCACGGTACGACGGATGACATCTTCAATGCTCGGAATCTGCTCAGGGGCGACATCACCTAGGAATTTTAGCGTCAAATGGATGTTGGATGGTTTAACCCATGACACCTTTGGTAGTATCGGCTGTAATTCCATCTGGATTTCTGCTATTTTATCTTTAATTTCGTCTGGAATATCGACGGCAATAAAATTCCGGATCATTCTATTTTTCTGGGTGATACTGCGCACTGAAAAGCCCTAACAATGCTTTCCTATTTGAGTGTAAGAATTGAAACCCTGAGACAACGGTCAATACTAATGGGATACACATTATAACGAAAATCACACCGTAGCTATTATGAAGAGGAATAATCCCGATATAAGGATCAATTCTAATATAAAGGTCTATAGCCAGTAACGCCAAAGCAGTGGATATGACAATCATTTGTGATAGTGCTTTTGCTTTTCCCCAAGCGTTTGCTGGAACCACTCTGCCATGTTTGGCAATGAAAACAGATCGTAAAATCGTAACAATTACTTCCCGCATTATAATGACAACAACCATCCAAATTGGAATGAAGCCATCATTCTTAGTAGCAAGCACAATTAATGCTGCCGCAATCAGCAGTTTATCAGCAAAGGCATCAGTGAATTTCCCGAAATTGGTAACATTGTATTTCCGAGCTAATATCCCATCAAATAAATCAGTCAATGATGCCATGGTAAAAAGAATAAAAGCGAAAATATATTTATGGTAGGAAAAAGCGAAAATAAAAAAAGGAATCAGGACTAAACGCAAGATTGTTAGACCGTTGGCAACTTGCTTTTTGTACCATGGATGTTCCATAACAATCGATTGACACTGATTTATTCGGGTGAGATGTCGATGACCTCTGCTCCCTTTGGTATAATGAACTTAAAAAGATCAGCAGAAAGTGGGAGATCGCGTTTAATGTTCTTCAACGTAATAATGGCACTTACATTATTGCTATTTGCACTGTTGGAATAATAACCAAACTGTACTGGTAACCAATTTTTGGAATCAATAAGAAGTTCGATTGTTTCGCGTATGGTTGCCTGGTCTCCCTGCTGTATAAGGAGGTGAGGTTTTGGCGTCAGTTCCATACGATAGAAGCCTTTCTCTTTGGCAAGCTTATCGTCTTTTAATTGGTAATTGTAATTCGCTTCTAGGTTTTCAAGAGAAAATCCTATTCCTGGAAGTAGCTCCTTGCGATCTGGATCTGTCCATATCATTTTGTTGACCTGGTTTAGCAATGGTGTATACGACCATGAATACTTGCCATCTAAAACAATGGTTTGCACGATCTCACTTGAGTCTTCCTGATTGAGGTAATCTTGTCTCAGCAAATTTGGTTTGCTAAAGGTGAGGCGTCCATTGGAAGTTCCCTTATTTGTCCCGTGAATGGTTGTTTCTACAAAATCTGCAGTGAAATTTTTTGATTTCCGATATTCGTTCTTAAAATTTTTCAATATCTGGTCAGCTGTTTGAGCTATCACCAAACCGTTGCAAATAAACGATAATATGAGGACAAATTTAAAGTATTGTTTCATAAAAATCCCCCTTCTAAATTAGTAGCATTCCCATTACAATTTGTCAATCTTTATTTAAATATTTCAGGACACTGGTTGATTTCTTGAGTGATAATTCTTTTAGTGTCGTTCTCCGGCACCCGGATTCTTGACCAATCTGTCAGTATTACTGTTAAGTCTTTGGAATCCTCAAGGTTGGAAAGCACAAAAACCTCAAGTTTCTCTGAGATATTTTGGTCTCGAAAAAGGCCGTAGAACCAAATTGAAAATTCTTTGATTCTATCTGAATGTGTTGCGAAGACCCAAAAATTAAATGTGCAAAAATCTATACCTTCTTCACAGGTTTGGTTCGACAACCATACACCGCTCGGAATCCCTTGTAGTTGATCAAGGAAATATGCTGTTAAGTGCTGATCATCAAGGTAGGTGATCTCCGGTAGGATACTAAACTGAATTGCATATTTATAGGCCCAGACCTCAACTTGAGGTGTTTCTGTCCCCGTTTTTTTATTTTGGTGAAGAAGCAAATTTGGTTCTTTAGTGTCTTGGATTTAAGGTGTTTAGTGTCTTG
>DTUY01000218.1:30568-39097 GCA_012963885.1 Candidatus Poribacteria bacterium
TGTCTTGACAATTTCCGGCTGCTGTAATAAAATTCCAAGTATCAATATCGAATTAGCTGTTTCCTGGTGAAAAATAGGTCAATATGAGCGAAAATTACTTTCAACTTGCAGATGCAAAGTTTGCCAAAGAAGGACTAACGTTTGACGACGTTCTGCTTTTGCCATCTGAGTCAGAGATTGCTCCGAGCGAAGCTGATACCAAAACGTATTTAACACCAAATATTCAACTCAATATTCCGGTCTCCAGTTCTGCAATGGATACGGTAACGGAGGCTGAACTGGCCATTGCTCTGGCAAGAGAAGGTGGTGTTGGGATTGTCCACCGGAATCTTCCAATTAATCGACAGGTTGAAGAGGTCGATAAGGTTAAGCGTTCCGAAAGTGGCATGATTGAGCACCCGATCACCCTGACACCGGATAAAACGGTAGCTGACGCGCTAGAGGTGACAGCCTTTTACAAAATTGGTGGGGTTCCTATCATTTCTGAAGATGGAACCTTGGTTGGTATGATTACCAATCGGGATCTTAAGTACGAAGAAAATCGTGATATACCAGTGACGCAACTGATGACGCCACGTGAAAAGCTTGTAACCGCTCCTCCAGGGATTAATCTGGAAGACGCAAAAAAAATTCTTCACCAAATTCGAAAAGAGAAACTTCCTATTGTTGATGATGACTATCGGCTTCATGGTCTAATTACCATTAAGGACATTGACAAAATTAGGCAATATCCTGCTTCGTGTAAGGATGAGTTAGGCCGGCTTCGAGTTGGTGCGGCAGTTAGTCCTTCATCAAGTCTTGACGAAATTGGAATGCTCGTGGCGGCAAGAGTTGATGTCCTGGTTATTGATACTGCGCATGGTCATTCGAAAAGTGTTGTTCGCGCCGTACAGATGGTGAAATCCGAGTTTTCGAATGTTGATCTTATTGTTGGTAACGTGGTAACGGGCGAAGCAACACGGAGACTCATTGACGCTGGTGCAGATGGTGTCAAGGTCGGGATTGGACCAGGATCGGTCTGCACCACGAGGGTTATTGCCGGGATTGGGGTTCCTCAGATTACGGCCATTTACGATTGCGCTGTGGAAGCGGACAAGCACAATATTCCGATCATCGCCGATGGTGGTATTCGATATTCTGGTGACATCGCCAAGGCAATTGGTGCCGGCGCAAGCTCAGTAATGATTGGTAGTTTGTTTGCCGGAACGGAAGAAAGCCCTGGAGAAACAATCATCTACCAAGGACGGAAATTTAAGATCTATCGCGGAATGGGATCACTTTCGGCAATGCGAAAACGCGGCGGGAAAGAACGTTATTCGCAAGGTGGCGAAGAGGATATTTCTAAACTGGTGCCCGAAGGGATTGAGGGTCGTGTTCCGTATAAGGGAAGTTTGAGCGAGTCCGTTTATCAATTTGTCGGAGGTCTTCAGACTGCAATGGGTTATTGCGGTACACCTGATATCGAGTCGTTGCGGCTCAATAGTCGTTTTATTCGAATAACAGGCAGTGGGTATCAAGAAGGCCACCCGCATGACGTTGTTGTTACTGAAGAGGCACCCAACTATAGTATCTTCAGCACCCAACTATAGTATCTTCAGCACTTAACTATGGTATCTTCAAGAATGAATTGGACAATCTTGCAGGATTAGTAATAGAAGGTATAAGTAGGTCTATCAAGTATTATCGATAAAATGTTCCAAAAGCTTCCGGTCATGAAGTCGCCAAGTACCAATCCGATAAAAAATGGCACCAGTCGCATATAAAGTCTTATCCCTCCGTGTTTAAGAATTAGCCACTTTGCAACGCCACTTACCAAGAATGCTGCCCAAAACATATGTATGTGGAATGATATCCCATACCCAAGCGGATGAATTGGCCACCAAAATAGATGTTTCCGGACGACAGCCAGAAAAATAGTAAACAGGAATCCAATCGTAATCGCAATGATGTGAGCAACGTTTGCTGGATGAGGCGAGGTAATCCAGCTGTGTAAAAAATTGTAAGCACGTCCACCAAAGCTGTTAATTTGACCTCCGATTTTTCCGCTATCGACACCAAGTTTTAAAAACGTATCCAGTAGCATTAGAAAGCATAACGGCATCGCAATTACAATCAGTAGGAGCATTGATCGAGACATTCCCTTTAGATCAAGTTGTGCCTGTTCTGATAATTTAAAGGCTTCGAGTTGGTGTGGCATCGGGTGGCTTCGATTATCGCGATTAAACCAGAAAAATAGTGAGAACCAGGTTAGGTTGTTTGCTCCAATTTTTCTTGTTCCAAGTAAGCTAACCAGGCTATGGTGTGGTCCGATGAAGGTGGTTGAATGGATCGGAAGACCAATTTCTGCCCGAATACGTGTGAGTGTAATTGCAATAGTGAAATGTGCTAAAAAGAATAGAGTGGCAATCCAAATGTCCATCCCCCCTCTGGCGGCAAAAAGAATTAGAAATATTCCGCCGAAGATAATCCCTGAAAAAGCGGTTCGATACCGCATGGGTTCGCTTCTATCAGTTGCTTTGACGTACCCAATTGCTTGCCGAAAAGCGGATAGAATCTGAGGGCGTGTTGTCCAGATTGCCAGCACACATATCCCTGTATAGGCACCTATATTCTGTTCGTATTGGTAGGGATAACCTGGCATACTATCTAGTCCGATGATACTGCCAATCAAATACTGTGATTTGTAGAAGAAGAAAAAGAGAACGCATGAAACAAGTAGATCTAACGGCATCAGGAAACCAAGGCCGACAGCAAATGGATAAACAATAATTGCGAAGCTATCCCGACGAAGTACTGACCATGGTTTGTGGACAAAGAGGAGATCAAGGGAAATGTGCTTATTCGGGATTTCTGGAATTGATGGGAAGAAGATGTGGAGTCCATTCGTTAGACTGATCAACGCAGCCAATCCAAAGCCCCACCACATTGGTCTGTTCCGCAAGAAATTGGTCGTGTTGCACGTAATTTCATATGGCAATTGCACAATGGGATAAACTAGCCTTTCTTGTTCGATCCACTGTTTTCGAATAATCACGTTAATGCATTGCATGACGAAAACAAGCGTAAAAGTAAAAACCGACCACCAAAATATTGGCTCTAGCCATGTTAGCAGGTAGAGGGGCTCAAATATCGACTTATCTCCCAAGTAGAATGCGCTCAGTACTGCTTGATCACGAATAGTTAGCCAATCTGGAAGATAATGCCAAAATAGGTTACGCCATTCATTTTCAGAGGATGCAAACCAGAATGCATGGACAATAATAGATATCAAAGGCAAAAACATATCGTACGACATAAATAGCAACGTAATCGACATCAACACGTAGAGCGAGATCAATTCTCCATCTTTCAATGAAAATTTAGGTGTCCATCTTCGCATTATAAGATTCAACAAAGTGATCAGTAAAACTGTAAAGACAACGCTATAAAACGGTGCCATGAGCGTAGGAAAGGTGTAGCGGAGGGCTTCGCACTCGATGTGCCATCGATAAATTACTGGAAGAAGTAACAGTGAAATGAGTATGGTTCGCCAAGTGATTTTCTGAGTTGTAAGATGTCGATTAGGAGAAGAATATGGCATAGGTGAACTGGAAAAGGGGTGTTGCTTTCAACAACACGTGGGTCACTCAGAAAACTAAGTGAATATATGAATTGATATTGGTTAAGTATACGACTTTTTTACAAGGCGCAGGGATGCTGAACTCGAACTCATTCTGGTACGGCGGTACACGCTAAGCGCTGCATGCTGGTTTAAGCAAGGTTTTGCCTGTTGTTGGATGAAACAGATGCAATTCAGTCGGATTGAAGTAGATAGGAATAGAATCACCACGATCGAAGCCAACGCTTGAGCGAGTTCGGGATTTAAAGGTAACGCTGTTTAGATCTAATGTCAGGAACAGATCACTACCCAGTGGTTCGCGCACGACTACTTTTGCGTAAGCTGTCGGTGCGTTGATTGGGGATACATCAATATCTTCCGGACGAATTCCAAGGCTCACTTCGCTAGGGGCATTTGACAACAAGCGGTCAGCTATTTCTGATGCTAGTTCACATACAAAGCCTGCTCCTTCGATTTGCCATTTTTCGTTCTTGTTATTTAATTGCCCTTGAAAAAAATTCATTGGTGGACTACCAACAAAACCAGCAATAAACGTATTAATGGGCTGATCGTAGATTTCCTCTGCAGTGCCTAATTGTTGTAGTTTTCCTTCGTCGATAATTGCAATTCGATCAGACATAATAAGCGATTCTTCTTGATCATGAGTGACGTATATAAACGTTTTTTCTAGCTCGGCGTGTAGCCTCTTTAGTTCCGTCCGCATGGTCACACGCAGTTTGGCATCCAAGTTTGAGAGTGGCTCATCCAGCAAGAATACACATGGATCACGTACAATTGCCCGTGCCAAGGCAACTCGTTGGCGTTGGCCACCGCTGAGTTGACGTGGTTTACGCTCCAGTAAATGCTCAATTTCCATTGCTTTAGCGCCATCTTGTACACGACGCTCGATCTCGTCTTTAGGCAGACGGCGCATCCGCAATCCAAAAGCAATGTTATCATAGACCTTCATGTGAGGATATAGCGCATATGTTTGAAAAACCATGGCAATATCGCGTCGTTCTGGTGGTACGTCGGTTACATCATCAGTGTCAAAGAACACCTGACCGCTTGTTGGTGTTTCGAGGCCGGCCACGATGTTGAGTGTTGTTGTCTTTCCACAGCCAGACGGGCCTAGCAAGGTTAGAAATTCCCGATCCGCAATTTCCAACGTCAAATCATCAATTGCTATCACATCACCAAAGGTTTTGGTTAAATTTTGCAGGATAACTTTAGCCATAAGGTTTACTCTTCTAACTGAAAATCAGAAAATTGTTGAATGGATCCGATGTTATTTTTTTGAACAACTGAATTCTCCTTCAGATTGCAATGCGTCAACCGGTTACTGCTCCACTAATGCCATGAATGATGAAACGTTGAAAGATAAAGGCTAAAATAATCGGTAACAGTACCACCAGCACGCCACCCGCAGCGATAACGGTGAAGTCGACTTGTAGTTCCTGAGCGAAGTCAGAAGCAACTACTGTCACTGGCTTGGAAGAAATGGTGGAAGTAAATAGCAGAGCAAAGAAAAACTCACCCCATGAAGAGATAAAGGAAAAAATTCCCACGGCGATCATGCCCGGTGTTGTCACTGGCAGAAACACGCGAAGTAAGGCGCCAATCTGAGAACAACCATCCACTCTAGCTGCACGTTCCAAATCAAGTGGTACGGTCTGAAAATAACCCTTCAGAATCCAGATTGTAAAGGGGAGCGTGAAAGTGACATGTGCAAGAATGACTGCTAAATGTGTATCTAAAAGACCATAGCTACGTACCAGAAGATACATGGGAATCATAATCGCTATGCCTGGTACACTTCGTGAGCCAAGATAGAACAGCATCAAGGCCAGTTTGCCAGCAAAGTTGATTCGTGCCAGAGCATAAGCTGCCAAGGATCCAAAGAACAGGTTAAGGACCATCACTGAACTGGCAATGACTAGACTGTTGGCGATGGCACGAGGAAATTGTTGTGCTGTAGCTGTTCCGATATCCAGATTTTTGGTGTGTGCGTGAAAGTATATTTCATAGCTTTGTAGAGTGGGTTGGTGTGGTATCCAATGCATCTGGGTTACTTCCCGCTCGTGCATAAAACTGACCAGCACAACCCATAAAAAGGGAGTTATGATATACAGAGTTGCCAGCACAACAAGGAAGTATAACGCTAGTCGTTTGATAATTGCCTTATTCATTTTCAGTTGGGTTTTCATCCTTGTACAGTGCCACGACGATACAGCAATCGAATATAAATAATCGATAAACTCATGGTGATAAACATAATCAGGTAAGAATAAGCATTGGCACCGCCAAAGTTGAGACGGCCGAAGGCTTCCTTGTAAGTTTGCCAGGCTATGACATAAGTGGCATCACCAGGACCTCCACCAGTTAGTGTGAAAATAAGGTCAAACGTACGAAACCCGTTCATGGTTCCGAGAATGGCGACAATCATAATAGGGTGCAGTAACCATGGCAATGTGATGTGAAAGAAACGATTCCACGCATTGGCACCATCTACTTTCGCTGCTCGGTATTGTTCCGATGGTATTGCTTGCAGTGCAGCCAGAAAGATAATGCAGGCAAATGGAACGTTCTGCCACACATGAGCGGCAATGGCTGCATTAAGGGCAATAACTGGTGATGCCATTCCTAGGTAATTGATTTCCAAGCCTGTCAACCTGTTCGCTAGATCAACGCAATCCCGCATTATTTCATCAAAGGCTCCGTATTTACCAAGAAGGCCGACCCACATCAAACCATTGACTACTCCCGGTATTGCCCATGGAACCAATAGCATTGAACGCACTATCCCGCGTCCAACAAACTCCTGATTAAACAGCAATGCAATTCCTAATGCCACCAAAATTATCAGTGGAACCGACAGGCCGGTGAAATACAGTGAGACTCCGATCGAGTGCCAGAAATCGTAGCTGGTTAGTATATCAAGATAGTTTCCCAGACCAACGAATTCAAACTGTCCGGGTCGCCGTAGGTTATAGCGATGCAGGCTGGTCCAAAACGAGACGCCAATCGGATACCCGATTAATAGCAGGATCAGCAAAATGGCTGGCATATTAATCAGATAAGCAAAAACCAGGTCACTTCGCTCTTTGACTGCTAAGCGCCTTTTTTTGAATGATTTGCCATTATCTAGTTCTGCCATTTAAGATCTATTCCGAATTGTCTGTTACTATCTAATTTTTAAATCCATCATCAGTTATGTCCACTCCTGCTTGAAAGCTCGACACCGTTTTGCAATTCGGGCCAATCCATCACGTGGAGATTGTTGACGAAGAAGGATTTTCTGGATTTCCGGTTGATAGTAGACGTTGAAATCCGGAAACCACGGAGCTTTGATATTCTCACGCGCACGTGCTACTTGCGAAAGTTTCTTGATGATTTCAATATCACCCCACTGCTCCGTTTGAGCAATAATTTCGGGGTCATCCATCAGGGACTTGTAGGCAAAGCCTAATCCCCTTAGACGAAACCACCGACGGGATGTAAAGTAGTCTCCAGTTGCATCTTTACCGCCAAGAAATTGCATCAACTGCCACGCATCTAATAATCGATCAGCGTTGCAATGCGCTGTCAGGCAATACATTCGAGTCCAACCCAGTGTTCCCTCTTGACCGTGTTCCAAGCTTGGTATTGGAGCCATTTTGAGTGTCTTGGCATGGGTTGTCTCCTTGGATGGAATATTTCTTGCCTTTAAATATGCATCAGTTACGGCACTATTCTGGCGGTTGTTCACCCACTCAACATCATATTTGCTAATTAAGCAAAATGCCTGTCGTCCAGCAGCGGTATTTTCCCGAATCAGCCCCATAGTCAGTGAATTAATATCGATAATCCGGTGTTTATGAATGCCGTCTACAATCCACTGAAGAATTCTTTCAGCACGTTGATCTTTGTCGTCAGGGAAGATAGGTGTTAGATCATTATCAAACAAATCTACTTCCGAAGCATAATTCAGCGCCCACCAGTCGCTAAAGCCCATACCAGGCGCTTGTCGAAATCCAAGAACTATCGGGTATTCAATAATATCGCCGTCAGGCGAACGTAGACGCTGTTCCTTGATTTTAATTGCTTGTTCCGTCAATTCATCCAAGGTACGGGCTGACTGTTCAAACCCCGCGGCTTCAAGCATCTGTGCATTATACAGCCAGACAGTAAAGTCAGTGTAATAAGGTAAACCATAACGTTTACCCTGGTAGGTCATAGCTTCTAAGTTGTAATTAAAAATATCTTCTGAGTACTGTTGAACGCCGGGTAAATCGTCGCACGGCCTGAGCCAGCCAGCTTCAACCCATTCGGAAAAGTCATCATCACGAACGTAGCAGCAATCCATAGGTGTTTTGCCGACAAACAAGGCTACCATCTTATCGTGATAGTTACCCGATACACTTCGATACGCAACATCGATCTTCGTTTGGTCAGTAAAGAACTCAATATTTTCCTGTACCAGATGCGGTTCGTAAGGCCATCCCCTGAAGATGACACCAGAGGGTTGATCTCGCATACAGCCGGACATCAGCCCAAGTCCTGCTAAAGCTGTGTTTCTCAGGAAATCACGTCGTTTCATGTTTATCCTGTAATTCTTTCAACAAGCGTTCCAGACATGCCAAAAGCTTTCTAGTCTGGTCAAGAATTTGTTAGATCCCGTTGATATCCACACTTTTGTCTTTCACCATATTGATACATATTCATGCTAGACGGAAGATCGCCAACTTCTGGGAATCGGCAGCCAAGCATTTCACACGTGCGACGTAACGCATAATTATCTGGATTGCAGGTGATAATTAGAATCGTCAAACCGTGATATCATCACCAAATTGTTGGTGATACAAATCTCAGTTCTATAGAACCAGTTTTTTCAGATTGTCCTGCTAATGAAATTTTGAACTTGTACGTAGGTTTGCATTCCTTTTTGTACC
>DTUY01000218.1:39197-44163 GCA_012963885.1 Candidatus Poribacteria bacterium
TGATAAAAATGCCAAACTCCCCAAATCCAAGCATCTTAACAGCCCACGCCGATCAATTACAAGGTCACCAGCACCAAATCAGCAAAAAGAAAGGGCGAGCATTTCCAGCCTCGCCCTCTCAAAAAAATTAAGGTTAATGCATGAAGATTCTATATTGCTATCAGAGTCGGTTTCCCTTAAGGCGTCCCCAGACCGTCCCCAGCTTACTGGCTGGTTCAACTGCAAGAGCGCGCCGTTCTGTATTCGGCAGCTCAGCGTCGACAAGTTCAACGGCTCCTTCCAGCACGGCATCCGGTCCCATTTTCCCAAAATTCTTGATGTTATCACCATCGAGGTCATCTTCATCAAGGTGTAAAAGATACAATGTGTTATCATCAGGAACAAATGCAGTTTTGGGTACGTCGTAATCAGCATCGTAGCGAGCAATATCCGATATACGGACTTCATCAACTAATCCGTCAAAGATTGAGTGGGTTGCACCCCCGCGCTCACGTCTGCCGATTTTGAAAGTCGACCCTTTTGGTATAACAGATTTACCCGGCATCTCATGGGATTTCCCCTTTTTACCATTGATAAAATGGTGTAAATTTTTGCCGTCCCACACAATTGCAGCATGGTTCCATTTGTCTTTGTTATTCGAAAGTTCACTGTCTTTCCAAGCCCATGCCTCTCCGTTTACCGCAACAGCTGATTGGAAGAGCCCTCCCTTGTTGGCAAATTCCCATTCATCCTCTTTATTCACGACCATCAATTCACCATCAGTTTTGAAAGGCTTATACCAGCATTCAATAGTATACGTGGAGCCTAAAGCTTCATTGAAAACCTTATGGTCTTTGGCAGACACATAGGATTCAAAATCCACCCCATCAAGGCTGACGGCAAAGTTACTGACCTCTGGGTCCCCCACCGGTTTTTTTTCTGCAATCCCTTCTCCTGCAACTCCTTCTCCTGCAACTCCTTCTCCTGCAACTCCTTCTCCTTCTCCTGCGACTCCGACTTCTGCGGAACCTGGATCAGATTCATCGTCTCCACAACCAATAAAAAACAATCCTGATAACATCAATAGCGTAAAACAAAGTAAGTGTTTCATTTAATTCCTCCAATTTAAACAAATGGATTTTCTTTTGCAAAACAATCATGAATAAAAGCGAAATCGTCTGCCAATTTTACATCGTCATCTCCTCCATTTCAAAATAAAATCCGAAACCATATTGTACCGAGCATCCCAAAGTTAACTTAAATTGTGACTACTGACTATTTCAGAATTACCATCCTACGGGTGGCTCTGAAAGTTTCCGCTTGAAGTGTATAGAAGTAGACACCACTGGAGAGATGCTCTCCTAACTGCCCCTTGCCATCCCAATAGGCCGCAGTTTGCTTGCTGAGATAGCTGCCGGCTTGTTGTATACCATAGTCAAGCCGTCGGATAAGTTGTCCATGGATGTCATAGATGCATATTGAGGTTGAAACATCATCAGCCAATACATATGGAAACCATGTTTCAGGATTAAATGGGTTAGGGAAATTTTGTAGCAGGACTGATCGCTTGATGTGTCCTAATTGTGTCGTCATAAGTTCTAGGTTTGGTTCAACAGGGAGAGGTATATTAAGATCTGCACCGGAATCATAGATATAGACACTGCCTCTGTCTTCATTTCCACCGACATTGTCCCAGCGAGAACCCACAGCAACAAGAATCTGCCCCTTCAATTTTGCCGCCAATAGGCTTTTATCGATAGCAACTGCATTGCCGAAATTATCGCCTGTGGTCAGGCCTTCGTCCTCTCCTTTCTTGAGGAACTGTGATTGAATTTTTTTCTTTTCGAGCCAACTCCCACCACGGCGCAAATAAGTGTAGGCCGCTCCTGCATCCACATCTACTCCGTCTTCAAAAGGTGCGCCAACAATAGCCATATGTTGTGTGATAGCAACCGCATTGCCGAAAGCAGCTTTTACTTCTGGTGTGCTAGCAGTCAATTTTTGTTGTTGTTTCCATTCCTCTCCGGTTAGTACAAAGATGTAGGCCGCGCCCGCATCCTTTCCTTTTTCCTCATCCTTAGGTGCACCGGCGATGATGCTACCTTCGCTGATGTCGACAGTATTACCAAACTTATCACTGCTGTCGCCATCAGCCGCAACCAATTTCGCCTGCTGTTTCCATTCCTCTCCGGTTCGCACAAAGACATAGGCTGCGCCAGCATTCCTCCCTTTTTCTTTATCAAGTGGAGCACCCACGACGACAGTATTTCCAGCAATACCGATATCCCAACCGAACCATTGCTTTGCTGCCGCATCGGCGGCAACAAGCTTGGCTTGCTGTCTCCATTGCTTTTCACGAAGTACATACACGTATGCCGACCCTGAATTCGCACCTGCGTCATCATCATTGGGAGCACCAACAACAAGGGTGTCTCCACTGATATCGACGGAAAATCCGAATCGATCATTCTCTTTGCCGTCAGCGGCTTTAAGTTTCTTTCTCTGCCCGAATTTCCTGCCCGAACGCGTGTAGACATAAACAGCTCCCGGACCTTCTCCTATAGGACCTCCCGCAACCACTTTTCTCCCACCTTCTTCATAAGCTGCAACAACGGCGATATCCCCATCGATAGCCACATCCCAACCAAACCAATCCCTTGCTTTGTCATCAGGTGTTAGGAAGTGATGCAACACATCCCAGTTTTTAGCCTTCTTCTCAAAGATGTAGACACCTCCTAGATCACCAACATACGAGGTATACGAAGCGATGAAGGTTTTACCACTAATATCAACGGAGTGACCAAAATTGGTGTCTCCCACCTCCGGCCTATGAACAACGACTCCATCACCAGCATTACTCATGGTTGCTTGTTTAACAATTAGAACAAAACAGATGAAGAGAATATACAACCTTTTCGTTTTCATTGATAAAGATCCTTGATGTTGATTGGTAAGTTGAAAGAAGCCTAAGGTGAACAAAACCAAAGAACGGTAGACAGAAAACCTCATACCTACAACCCTGGAATTATATCAGATTATAAATTTTCATGCAATTTCTAATGCCACATGATATGTTATTGGCACATTGGTTCTTGATAGACCGATTTTAAATTTATCGAGTTCCCAAAATTAAAGCGATATATTCTTTAAGATAATAACGGAAGTGTACTTGCGGCTGCCAGCTTTATTTTTATACTGATTCTAGCCTTTTGTCAAGGCTCAGGCAAAATCAATTTTGACGATTAAGCTGGTTTGAGGTTCTTTGATGGGGTTTCCGGAAAAGTTGCTAAGGATAGCTCTGGTAACTAAGCGGAATGTTGGTGGACTCAGAGCCCTAAGTGCCAATATTGATTAGAGAGTTTGGCGTTTTTATCTTTGAAGACAGCGTTCAACATATCGATAACGAAAAAACTGTAGTTGTTGGAAAAATCTCCCTTTAATGTAAATGATAAACTTGATATAGAATGAAATGGACTTACCAATGTGAATAGTCCTGCTTCACTAAAATTTGGTGGATGAGGTTTGGAGGATCGCAAGGGTGTTTTGGACGAAGTTTTTCTCTTTAAAATGAAAGTATTGCGTTAGAACCAGTAGACATTCAGAAGATTCATAAAGATGGGTGAAAAAAGCACGCGTTGTTTCACCTGCCGGCAAATTGGCGCCCCTTTGGAGTGTTATCAAAGTTAGATAAAACATAGAACTTAGTTGGGCAATCACATTATTAGTTTAAAATCGTTGTTCTCTTTCGTCTTAGGAGTGTGTTATGAACATTCGGAGTGTTCAAGCCTTTACTCTGGCTTATCCCGAGCCCCATTACAAAGGCATTGAACGGTATATTACTTTGGCTCGCGTAGAAGCCAATAATGGCCTGGTTGGTTGGGGAGAATGTATTTCACAGTTTCGAGAAGCTACTTTGGCAACCAAGGTCATTATCGAGCAGGGATTTGCACCATTGATTATAGGTGAAAATGGTTTAGATGTTGAACGACTCTGGCAGAGAATGATCTCGCATATCTGGTGGTATGGTTCCGAGGGGATTGCGGCTTTTGCTGTTAGTGCAGTTGATACTGCCTTATGGGATTTAAAAGGTAAAGCACTTGGGTTACCTGTCTGTCAGCTTCTTGGTGCTCAATTACACGACAAAATTATTGCCATGGCTTCGATCATCTTCGATATGGAAGATTTTGAATGGACACTAAACGAATTCCGTTGGTTACGTGAGCAGGGATATCATGTTGTAAAGGGTGGTTGGGGCATGCGTCCAGAAGCTGTATTTGGTCAGGATCGCAAGCGTGACGAAGCAATGATCCGTCAAATACGTGAGGTGATCGGTGATGATTTGGAATTGGTTGTTGACACACCTGGTCATCGTGCCATTTGGGATCTTCCAACAGCAATCCAACGTTTTCGGGATCTTGAACCGTATAACCTGAAATGGATCGAACAACCGCTACCTCCTCACGATCTTAAGTCTCACGCCCAGTTGCGGGCATCAGTAGCAACTCCAATTGGAACAGGGGAGGACGAATGGAATGTTGAAAGTTACAAACGTTTAATTCAATCTGGCGGTGTGGATATTGTACAGATCGATCCAGGTCGTTGTCATGGATTGACTGGTAGCCATCGTGTAATCAGGTTAATAGAGGCCGAAAACCTTCGCTTTAGCGCCCATACTTGGAGTAGCGCCCTGAATACCGCTGCCAGCCTACACATGCTTGCTAGTTCAACTCACGCTGATTGTATGGATTTTAAACCGCATGAGTCACCAATGCAACATGAACTAGTTAGTGATCCATGGGTTCAGGAGGATGGATATATAGCTGTTCGATCAACCCCGGGACTTGGGGTTACAGTACGGGAGGAAGTTGTCCAGAAATACCTGTTTGGTTGATATCTCGTCCGGCGTTGATCTAGGAGCTAAATAGATGCCAACATTAAGATTCTTCCAAGTAATGAGAAAGAATTGATCAAAGAGCCTATTCCTGTT
>DTUY01000218.1:44263-146439 GCA_012963885.1 Candidatus Poribacteria bacterium
TGGCGTGGTTTTGTTGAGCGCAGTACGAAAGTTGCCAATCTATGGTTTGCTGAATTTGTTCTTGTATCTGTGTATGTGATTTACCAAGTAACTGTTGAACCGCACTATAAAGCAAGGTATTGTTGATGCATATACAAGCTGTTGCATCTGCGCCGACGGTAATACCATTTGCCGAGTTCACGTTGTCAACCTGAACGCTGATCGGGATTGTTGACAGGTCGATTGATTGAATACTTTGGATAAAAGGAATAATAGTTGTCCACCTCGATTTTTGGATTCGGAAGCCATATTGCTTTCCGTTAACATTAGTCTTTGTCCCTCCTGTAACAACAAGGATGTGATTTGAGGGACAGACACGGATGAGTGCTCGTAGCAATCCAACCAACACAATAAAGGCGATGATCCCAAGGATCCCACCAACCGTTGCAAAACCTTCACCAGTAATTGTCGTATCTTCAAGCGTGACTACAACCCGCACGTCTGCCGGTATCTGCGCTGGGCATTCCCTCAATTAGTCAGCTACAATCGGTTTGTGCAGTTGATGGCTGACGCGTTGTTACCATTCTTGGCCAAGACGGCTAAGTGGAGGGAGAACTCCGTTGGTTGGTTCTATGAACCTATCCCAATAATAGGCCTTGTGTATGACTCAACAATCTCCTAACTTTTGTCTCTTGGACCGATGCAAGAGGTTTAATGTAAGATAGATGTTACCCTAAAACGATTTAGCTAAAGAGTTTGAGATGGTCAGGAAGATTCGAAGGGTTGAACGACATGCAATGGACGATACTCCAACCCCTCTTCTACCCATTACCTGAGAAGCGAGGTCGAGGGAAACTGCCATCTGACCGACGTCGGGTGCTGAATTCGATTCTCTACATTCTGATCACTGGTTCGCGCTGGTGTGATCTACCTCAGGCAGAACAGTGGGCAGCCCGTTCGACCTCCCATCGTTGGCTCAAGATTTGGAGTCAGAACGGCACTCTGGAACGCCTGAAACAGGGAATACTCTCGCTGGCCCAATGACAAGGGCTAATCAATTGGTAAGCCGCCAGCGTTGACGGCTCCTTTTCCCCTTGGCAAAGGGGGAGGAGATGAGGTTGAATATGGTTACAAAGGTGAGGGGTACTGATCCACTCACTGGTTGATGCCTTAGGAATGCCACTGGCTGTTCGTGTCACCTCGGCCAAGGCCAGCGAAGGTGAACAAGTAATCCTGCTTGTTGACTTCATCAAAATCTCTATGGGTAAGTCTGGGCGCCCACGCTCACGTCCCATCCAACTGGCGGCGGACATAAGGTTATGATAGTCGTTGGCTACGCCTAGCCCTACGAAAGGGAGGGATCCGTCCAGAACTGCGGCGACGTGTCTGCAAACATCGCCGCCAAACAGCAGGAAGGAAGCTGAATAAGAAAGTCTGTCGCTATGTAGTGGAGCGTAGTTTTTCTTGGTATCAGAGAAAGTGCAGAAGGTTGGCAACTCGATGGGAGCGTCAGTCAAAAATTTTCAGCGGTTTGGTGTTGCTTGGCTTCTCTCTGATTTGGATCGATCGGTTATTGTTGGGATAGGTTCATGGTTTCAAACTTCATCTGATGGTCAATGATGGAGGCTAATTGCTGGCGGTTCAGCTAACGGCTGGCAATGTCGATGATAGAACCTTGGTGCCATGATGGTCAAAGATCTGTTTGGAAAACTGTTTGCAGATAAGGGCTATATCTCACAGAAGCTGTTTGACCTTTTGTTGGCTGATGGTGTCCAGCTGGTAATCAAGGTAAGGAGGAACATAAAAACCAGCTGCTGCCATTGTGGGATAAGCTTCTGCTAAGCAAACGAGCCGTGATTGAAACCACTAGCCACCAGTTGAAAAACATCTGTCAGATTGAGCATAGCAGGCATGACAGTGGGATTAACTTTTTGCTCAATATCATTTTAGCTTTGATTGCCTACTCTTACCGGGAGAAGAACCCCTCGTTGAATCTGCGAGTTAAGGACTTAGCTGATTTACCAGTGGTTGTCATTTAGTTCCTTATGTCGAACTCATAGTAAAATCGAACGCGCCTAGCTGTAGATTAAGTTCGATAGCCAGTTAGCCGAAAAGCTCTACAAGATTTTGGGCTAACCTTTTGGTTTGGGTAATGACTGCTGTGCCAGCCTGATTGAGGATTTGATGTAGTGTGAGATCTGTAGTTTTTGAATTGAAATCTTCAACTTTCTTGAAATTAGATGAACTGAGGCTGTGTACTATTTCGGTCAGATCTTTGCTTTTGTTAGATGATATTCTGTCAGGTGGTTCAAAATAACGCTTTTCAGCCGTGTGTTTTATGGGAGTAGACAGATTAAAGGGATGTTGGCCTGCTAACTTCGTATAACCGTCATTATTGGAGGACTCTTCGTAGTTTCTTTCTCTGGCTGAATTCCGCTTTCCATCTGGAAAGCTGTCCTGTTTGTCGGCATCCGCAGAAGGTGCATGTGGTATGAGTGCATTGTAGGTAAATGCGGATGCTGAATAATGTTTGGATTTTGACGTTCTCATCGCAATTTCACCTGTGACAGGGAATTAACTAGCTGAATTTTCTATAGTTGTTAAAAATCGATTTCAGCGGAGTCAACTATATATCGGCAAAATTGACAAATAACTTTAGGCTTTCAGATAAAAAAATTGAATTTTTAATACTGCTAAAAATTAACAATGGAATCAAAACCAATGAATGTTTGAGGTTTAGGTACATCAAGATCTTCATCAAACGAGATTTAATAAAATATGGGTTTCTGAATTGATGTTTACTGGTAAATCTGTGATGTTGGCTTCATAATCAATTCTGGAACGCATACTCTTGATGGAAGCCCAGTGATAAATAACACTGCCGTAGCAACATCGCTGGGTTGAAGAATTCGCGCTCGATGTTCAGCACTAACGACTTCAGGTCTGCGATCTAGAATCGGAGTTTCGACTTCGCCTGGACAAATAACAGACGCACGGATGTAGTAGTCCATTTCTTCTTCATTAATAGAGTGTGTCAAAGCGACCATGCCGAACTTGGAAGCAGAATAAGCGGCACCAGCAAGCTTACTCGCACGAACCCCGGCAATCGAAGAAATATTGATAATAATACCGTCCTTTTGTTTCCGCATATCTGGCAACACTGCGCGTACGGTATTAAATGCACCTGTCAGGTTGATGTCGATGGTTCGATCCCAGTCGGACGGATTAACCTCGGCAACGGATCTAGGATTTGTGTTGATCCCTGCGTTATTGACCAGAATGTTGATCGTTCCAAAATGTTTTGTTATCTGCTGAATTGTAGAGTTTACTGTGTTACGGTCTGACACATCGCAAGAGAAACAGAGCGTTCGAGATGCTGGTAATTTTTCAGCGGTTTCATGTAGTTTCTCCAGTCTGCGTCCCACGAGGGCTACACGAGCTCCGGCCTTGGAAAACTTTTCCACTACAGCTTGACCAATGCCCGTACCTGCACCTGTAACAACAATTACCTTGTCTGTAAATTGACTCATTTTATCCACTCTCCATTTGTAAATACATGGGATTTTATATCACTATCTATCAGTAGGAAGCAATCTATTAATTTTGTAAGATAGGGAACTGTGATAAAATGCAAGTTCAGATCTATGACTGGTTTCAATGATTGTATTGAGGACAGCCAATAAATACAGTTTTTGATGATGCGATGTTACGGTTTGATCCCGTCAGTTTTAGCATGGCTGTGCGAGATAGAATATGTCATTAATGATCCTACTCTCTAACAAAATTAAAAATGTAGAGAAGAAAAGCATGCATATGGATAGGGTACGAATGATTTTCCCAAGTTTAATGTTGGTGTTGGTAATCAGCATGGTAGTAGTTGGATGTAGCAACGACGCAACCGATCAAGACCTTGATCCCTCTGGCTCTGCGACTTTATCAGGTACACCAATTCAGTTCGTGCCACAAGAAATTATTTTTCCCAAGGATGGAGCTAAGATGGTTCTAATTCCTGGAGAAGAATTTAAGATGGGTGATCATTTCAATGATGGGTTAAAAGATGAAGTCCCAATACACACTGTATATGTCGATGCATTCTATATGGATGCGTACGAAGTAACGAATCAACAATACCAAAAATTCATTGATGCGACAGGTTACCAACCTCCTAAACAGTTAGAAGATCCCAAGTTCAATTCACCGAATCAACCTGTTATTGGCGTAGATTGGTTTGATGCAGTTGGATATGCAAAGTGGGCTGGAAAAAGATTGCCAACCGAAGCTGAGTGGGAAAAAGCAGCACGAGGTAGCTTCATAGGAAAAAGATATCCATGGGGAAATTATATTACTCATAATGACGCCAACTACAATGGAAGTAATGGTCGTGATCAATGGGTGTGGAAGCCTGCGTCTGTAGGTAGTTTTCCGCCTAATCGTTATGGATTATATGATATGGCAGGTAATGTCTCTGAATGGTGTTGGGATTGGTATGACTCTAACTATTACAGCCTTTCAGCAAAGAAAAATCCGAAAGGACCAATTCAGGGTGCATATCGAATAGTGCGTGGTGGGTCTTGGAATAGTAACAAGTACTATCTTAGGGTCGCAACCCGAAACTTTAATTCTCCAGAATCCTATTATCAGTATTGTGGGTTTCGCTGCGTTTGTGATGCAACAACTATTTTTTAGTAGCTCCTCATAATGAGAATGCAAGTTCCTCCTCAGATTTTGGTTGTTGCAATTTGTGCAGTAACTTCACTGCTGGGGATTCAGCGTTGTATACTGTCCTACCGGCAAACTATCGGCAACTTGGTATTCAACTGACTTAATGTAAGTGTTTTTCTTAGTGTTAACCGATTTGTACGAATATTATTTGCCAACACGCTAGCTGGTTATATTCATGATCATTATCATGTGTGGTGGCATTTTGTTGCCATCCTGTCAATTGCTGAAATGACTTCTAATATCGATAGTAGAAAGATAGTCAGTGCCTATACAATTTTTGCTGATGCAGGTTCTGCTTTCGGGTTACTTGTAGGTTTCGTTCTTAGTGACATACTTCATCTAGAATTAGGGTTGCCAATACTTTACTTGGCAGGCATTGTTTTACTGTTATCAGCTGGGTTTGCGTTGTGCGTGCCGTGGTTAGGAGGGTGAATAGTCTAAATTGTCTGAATGGAATATATAAGTTTATTGTTTAGGGAGTCGAACTTCGGTCATCAGATATTTTAATTAAACCAAAGGTAAATCAATGGATAAAAGAAATAGAAGCATGGGCACGCAGATTATCGTCAAACCAGATGATACTATTGCTGTGGAGGATTTCGAGATAGGGCAACCGGATTGTGGTGAGGTATTGATCGAAACAGTTAGCACTCTGATTAGTGCGGGTACAGAACTTGGCACGCAAGAACAAACAAGAATAAATGACTTTGCACCCGGCTACTCAAATGCAGGTCAAATCATTGCCGTTGGTCAGGATATTAAGGACTATGCTGTTGGTGACCGTGTTCTTTCGCTTGGTCGACATGCTACACATGTCACAGTCCCCGCAACTGTACAGTCCCTAGCGGTGATACCAAATGACGTTACGTTCGATCAAGGTACATATGGTGTGTTAGGTAGTGTGTCACTTCACGGTGTGCGGCGGGCTAAGGTTGAACTGGGTGAATTTGTGGTCATTACTGGAATGGGGCTTGTGGGGCAACTTGCGTTGCAACTGGTTTCTCAAACTGGATGCGAAATTTTAATTGCGCTAGATCTAAGCGATCGACGTCTTGAAGTAGCAAAGGATTCTGGGGCAACACACGTCTTGAATCCTCAACATGCGGATGTATGCAGTGAGATTAATCGCATTACTGCGGGTAGAGGTATAGATCTCGTAATTGAGGCTTCCGGTTATCCAGAGTTGTTGCCGGTTGCGTTTCAGTTGGCGCGAATTGGTGGTCGCGTTATGTTGCTCGGATCAATATGGCACCGGAAAATAGAGGTTGATTTTATGGACTTTCATGAAAAAGAACTAACGTTGATGGGTTGTCATCAACCCAAATGTCCGACAACATCAACTCACCATTTCCCATGGACACAACAGTACAACAGACGACAAATCCTCAAAATGATCTCACATAATCAACTTGACGTTGATGGTTTAACAACGCACCGGTTTCCATGCCGCCAAATTGCTGAAGCCTATCGATTGCTCCGTGACGAACGAGATAAATCACTTGGCATCCTGCTATCATGGAATTAAAGGAATGAGAGCGGGAATAGGTGGTAGACCCTAGCATGGGTAGAAGCGTGAATTTTCTTGAAAAACACACCTGTTTGTGCTATTTTAGCCGCATCGAGAACGCAGTTATAAAGGAGTTTTGAATGCAGAGGTTCGTCGCCTGTTTCCTATTGTTTTGTACTATCCTATTGGTGATTCTAGCCACAGATGGTGAGTGCTCAAGTCTTCCTCAGCTTACTATTGACCAGATCGAAGGAAACAACGGGATTATAAAAATCCATTATACGACCAGTGACCCAATGGGAAGATTGTTGTCAACGGCAAACTGGAAATATAGTACGAATGGCGGCGCGACTTGGATAATAATTAATCAATCTGCAATTCAAAACAATGAACCAAAGCTATCTGGTCAGCACTTTATTCTCTGGAATACAAATGAGGGTTTGAACAACCTTTCGGGGCTATATCAACCGTCTATTCTCCTCCGCATGGAAGCATTTGATATTGATGTTGGTCCTGCGGGACAATGGCGAAAAATCGAAGATATGAGTTTCGCTCGTGCATTCTTAACTGCTGCTGTTATTAACGATGATATTGTGGTTATCGGCGGTCAGGATAAAGGAAAGTTGGCGCCAACAGAATCATATAACCTGATAACCGAAGAATGGATCGGTCAAGTGTCAATGCCAGTTGATGCCCGGATAGATCTTGGTGCGGCTTTTTCCAGTCAGAGGCTCTATCTTGTGGGTGGATATGATGGTCGACGTCTCTCCACGGTGGAATTATATATCATTAGGGATGACATATGGAAGATTGTCAAACCGATGCCCACGCCAAGACAAGGACTTTCTGCCGCCATTGTTGATGGAAAACTTTACGCCCTTGGTGGTCGGTCGGAAAGCATATTGGATGTAAACGAGGTGTATGATCCAGCAACTGACTCATGGAAAACTGTTGCACCGATGATAAATTTTCGCCAGTCTTTTGCAACTGCTACATTAAATAATCGAATATATGCTATTGGTGGGCACGGTAATGAATTTCTTTCTGATGTCGAAGCCTATGATCCTAGAATGGATAAATGGCAACCTGTTGCTTCGATGCCTACAACGCGGTATGGTCTTACTGCTACTATTGTTAATGGACAGATATATGCTATTGGAGGGAGTAGTAGCGGTAAAGCAATAGCAACTGTCGAAATTTACGATCCCAAGACTGATACATGGCGAACTTCAGCCCCAATGACTACACCACGTCGAAATCTGGCTTCGGTCAGTATTGGAGAGAAAATTTATGCTATTGGTGGCGCGAATGAAGGTGGAGCCTTGGCAACAGTCGAGGAATTCACAATTCCAAGAACATCCGATGTGGCTATATCCAACACTTTTGCTGTTGCCAATCACATGATAGCAGAAATTATCTCACCGCCCTCAGATACAAAACACAGTGGAACTGTGTCTATTCGAGGCACCGCGATTGGTGAGAATTTCCAGAGTTGGACACTTGATTATCAAGGGAAAGATGATTTGGATAAAGGCTTCGTACCGATCAGTTTTTCCAACCATTTTGTTGATTCTGGGAGCCTAGGTGAGTGGGATGTGCATGATTTCCCGGATGGGGAGTATCTTGTGCGTTTGCGAATAACTGATAATCGAGCTGTGACTATCGCTGATCAGATTACTGTTGCGGTTGATAACACACCGCCTATATTTACATGTAGGATATTGGGTGCTGGATTAGAGGAAGAGTACATCCGAAACAACACTGCTATCATTGTGAGTGGAACTTCAGAGCCTAAAATAAGTGTCGTTGAAGCTGCACTGGTTCTGGGTGATGGTTCGAATCAAGCTGATGTCACTGATTTTATCCAAGTGGATCAAGGGGGTCGCATTTCTGGTAAGATTCTAGGATTTGAGTTGACTGATATTTTCACTATTCGGCTTTCCATAATAGTTGCTGACGTGGCTGGAAATCAAGTTGTCTCCGGTTCGAATCATCTTATCGTTGATAATGAACCTCCAGTGGTTGAAATCACTTCACCAGCTGTGGGTGCAAATTTCAGTGGTGGTAAGGTTCTGCTGAGTGGAAACGTTTCGGATGAATTTTCAGGTGTGCGCCGGATTGAAGTGGATGGAGGGTTTGGCTGGGTGCTGGTTGCTGATACTTCTTATCCCAACTTTCGATCAAGTGCCACTAAATGGTCTTACGAATACGCACCGCCGATTGGCGATGTTTTACTTTCATTCCGTGCTCGTGCAACCGACAAAGCGGGCAACATACAAATTAGCAATCCCAAATTAGTCAACTATATGTTGAACCTACCAAGTGTAAATATTTCTGAGCCGACTGACGGTGCTAATTTGATTGGCAGCATATCAATTACTGGAACAGTTGATGCTGTCGATTTAGGATGGAAGTTAGAGTATGCGCCTGGTAGTAACGCCGAGGATGGTTGGATTAAGATCGCATCAGGTAAAGAGAATCGAGTTGTCACTGGGCTACTGGCATTATGGGATATGATGTTATTGCCAGATGGTCCTTATACGTTGCGTCTCACAGCTGAAAATGCGTTCTCCACAGTATCTGTCAAACGACAGAACTTATTCAAAACGCCACGTAAACCAGAGGTATCTTTTCAGCCAAATACACCGGCAAACATCGAATTTCCTGACTTAACGCTTTTACGAAAACAGTTAGATCAGAGAGAGGGTATCACCTTCAAGTCTTCCGCGTTTTCTGATCCTAATATAGAAGATGTCCATACGCGTTCACAATGGCAGATTCGAAGTGCAGAAGGTAATTATGACAGTCCAGTTTATGATAGTGGAGCGGATAGTGCAAGTTTAACAGATCTTAATCTACTAACTTCACTTGACGTGGATCGGATTTACTATTGGCGTGTACGACATCAAGACTCAAGTGGTAAGTGGTCAGAATACTCAGCAGAATCCTTTTTCACTACAAAGGCTGTTGGGCGTTTTACCGTCTCGCTAAAGAAGGGATTAAATTTTATGTCGATGCCAGTTCGTCCTATTGTTCCAATGGATGCAGTTTCACTTGCCCAGAAACTTAAAGCAACTCTCATCATACGCTTTGATGCCGAATTGCAAGACTTCGTTTCATACGTGCCTGGGATTTCACGTGATGTTAATTTTTCCATTACTGGTGGTGAAGGGTATATCGTTAATATTTTGGAATCGAAATCAGTTCCTTTTGAAGGTACAATCTGGGAGGATGTAAATGCGGCACCCCCGCTTGCAATTGATTCTTTTCCGCCATCGACTTGGGCGTTTGTAATCGGTTTGGAAAAAGCAGTGAATCTGCCGGATAACAGTCTTATTGAGGTCATAAATCGTCGGACGAATAAATCGAGAACTCGAGTCAATAATCAGCATGGTTCGACACAGCTTTTCTCTTTCGTTGATATGGATTATCGGTCTGTAGTTGATTTGGGCGATCCTATCCGGATTCGTGTAACTGATACTAGTGGTTATTCCCTCTTTGAGCCGATAAATTTGATTGTGACAACTGCCGATCTATTACGTGCGGTCCATGTGGTGAGTTTTAATCCGTTAGAACTTCCCGATCAAACCCGACTTTTTCAAAACTATCCCAACCCTTTTAATCCTGAAACTTGGATTCCATTCGAGCTTACCGAGGATTCAAACGTGAAAATCACGATCTATGATGTCTCGGGAAGTCCCGTTCAGAATCTTGATCTTGGTTTCTTATTTGGTGGTAAATACCGGTCTCAAACACGTGCAGCATATTGGAACGGTCAAAATCAGTTGGGTGAGCTAGTGGGATCGGGGATATATTTCTACCGTTTGAGTACAGACCGTTTTTCGTCAGCTAAGAAGATGATTGTTGTTAAGTAATGAAATTACCACTGATCCCGGATGAAATCTCTGAAGTTGAAAAAGTAGATCTCATTGAAAAAGTTGCAAGGTTTATCGTTAATCGAAAACTGACTGCACCTGCCATCCTTATGCTCGAGGTTTGTAAACCAATTAACTTTGTTGGCAGCCAATTTATGTTGGCTCTAAACCCTTTTGTACAAGCAATATTTAATACCATAGAGTACCAAAAATTTGCTTTGATTATCGAAAAGGATGAGAATCTTGAGTTGCTGATTCAGTGCATTGAAAAACTAGATGCAGATAAGCAGGGAAAATAGGTGGATAATCAGATTAGATATATTTTGGCTACAGATTGTGGAAGCACGACTACAAAAGCCATTTTAATCGAGAAAATTGGAGGTGAATACCATCAGACTTATCGGGGCGAAGCTCCAACGACAGTTGAAGCCCCCGTTGAGGATGTAACAGTTGGAGTGATTAATGCCATTACCGAAGTACAAGAACTCGCTGAGCGTAAGTTACTGGACAACAACCAAATTATTAAGCCACGGACAAATGATGAAGGAGTTGATTTGTACATATCAACCAGCAGTGCTGGTGGTGGCCTACAAATGATGGTTGCGGGTGCTGTTCGCAATTTAACTGCTGAAAGTGCAGAGCGTGCGGCTTTAGGTGCTGGCGCAATAGTAATGGATGTCATCGCTTCTAATGATAAACGATTGCCTCATGAAAAGATTGATCAGATACGTCAACTTCGGCCTGATATGATTTTATTATCTGGTGGGGTTGATGGTGGATCGGTTACGCATGTTGCTGAGTTAGCTGAAATTGTTGCTGCTGCAAACCCTAAGCCGCGCCTTGGCGTTTCCTACCAGATGCCGGTAATTTTCGCAGGCAATAAGGATGCAACTGATATTGTTCGTGAAAAGCTTGGAAGTCGGATGTCACTTGAGGTAGTTGACAATTTGCGCCCGACTATGGAGCGCGAAAATTTGATGCCGACTCGCTTGAAAATTCAAGACCAGTTTCTTGAACATGTCATGATGCACGCACCGGGTTATAAGAAATTAATCGAATGGACTGACACCGAGATTATGCCGACGCCCGGCGCAGTCGGTGCGATTATGCAAACGATCGCTGAACAGAACCGGATCCAAGTTGTTGGAGTTGATATCGGAGGAGCGACAACAGATGTTTTTTCTGTTTTTCAAAATCAGTTGGGAGAATCTGTATTCAATCGAACGGTAAGTGCAAACTTGGGAATGAGCTATAGCATTTCAAATGTGTTAGCTGAAGCCGGAATGGGAAATATCCTGCGATGGTTACCCTTCGATATCAACTTAGCGGATCTGCAAAATCGGATTAAGAACAAAATGATCCGACCGACGACTATACCACAGTTGCTGGAAGAATTAATTATTGAGCATGCAATTGCACGTGAAGCACTACGTTTGGCGTTTGAACAACATAAGAAATTAGCCGTTGAGCTTAAAGGCGTACAGCAACAACGCACAATTTCTGAAGCGTTTGCCCAGACAGAAACAGGGAATACACTTGTTAATATGTTTAATCTCAATCTAATTGTTGGAAGTGGAGGGGTATTATCTCACGCACCACGCCGGCAACAATCAATGTTGATGATGATTGATTCGTTTTTACCCGAAGGTGTAACCCAACTTGCTGTTGATAGCATTTTTATGATGCCTCAACTTGGTGTTTTATCACAAGTTAATAAGGAAGCAGCAACACAAGTATTCAATCGTGATTGTTTAATCCATCTTGGTACGTGCATTGCCCCAACGGGGCAAGCTAAAAAGGGAAGTTCCTGTCTGGAAATATCAGTAAATATGTCCTCTGGAATAATAGAAGAAACAATTCCTACCGGTGAACTAAAATTGTATAAAATGGGGATGAATGAAGTCGCGCTGGTTAAAATTCAACCCAACCGCCACTTTGATGTAGGTGCAGGGAGCGGACAAGTCGTTGAAACAGAGGTACGAGGTGGTGTGGTTGGGCTTGTAATTGACACACGCGGTCGTCCCTTAGAAATGCCTACGGATACTGCACAATATGTCGCGGATCTAAAGAAATGGATGCAGACATTGGATGTTTATCCTTTATGAGTATTCTTCAATTTTCTACCGCTACCCGACAAATTTTAGCTGACTTATCTCCAGGTGGTTGATCACCCCAAATTCAATGCCACCGTTTTCGGTGTCAATTTAATAGCCTTAAACCAGTTCCTCATTCACAGTGGATAAAAAGACTCTTCATTTTTAGTGCATTATTGTTGTATTGCCTATTTGGTTCATTTTCTTAGACAGAGATGGTGAATTCGAATGACTTAACAATTAATTATTCAAGGTATTGCTAAATTATTCGATCCAACGTTTCAAAAGTTACCTGAAGGCATTAGAGTTGATATTCATAGAATGTTGGTGTAAGGAGAATAATTCAGAAGTGATTTTATGTTTGGTTGCTTGGTTTAAGGCTAAAATGCTATATTCTTCGTGTTGACTTATATTAATTTGGAGTCACCATAGCTCTCAGGGATTTTGACTCCAGTATCGAAAGTACATTTAAGATGCTGCTTGAAAATTTTGTCTCAGATTATTAAAATCAAATCTTTTTTAGAGGAGGATTTTGAAAATGAAGGTTTTGGTTCTGTCTGGTGGTAACCATCAGTTTGAAAGTAGTGCAGCCGTTATCAATGATTTCTTGTCGTCACGAGGTGATATGTCAGTCACATTGACCAATGACAAAAATATCTTGGCCTCTTCAGAATTGAATCAGTTTGACGCTTGTGTCTTTGGAACTGGATTTACACGCACTGTCCGTCAAGAAGATGGTACCCTAACTCGCCAACCGGAGTTAACTCCCAAACAAGAAGATGGGTTCTTTCATTATATACATGATGGAAAGGGATTAGTCGGCATTCACGGCACAGCTTGGTGGATTGGAGGGCGAGCCGTTGACCTCATTGGAGGCCATTCTAACTGGCATCCTCCTGGATCTACATTTACTGTTAAGATTGAAGATAGCGAACATTCGATTACTCAAGATCTTGATGATTTTGAAGTAGAAGATGAGATCTATATATCTGCCTATGATCCTTATATCCATATTCTTGCTTCGGCAGAATGGCATAACAGAAGCCATCCAATGGCATGGACAAAAGATTACGGTAAAGGGCGTGTTTTCTATACAACTTTAGGCCACAGTTCTGACACCTTTGAACGCCCAGCTATGCAGCAGCTAATTAGTCAAGGAGTTGCTTGGGCTGCCAAAGCCTAAGCAATTTCTAAAACCGGGGTAGTAGATAAACTGTCATAACAAGTTCTAGTGATGTACAGTTGGAGTTTCAACGGGGCCGTATATCTCTATCTCCAAAATCTCTGGAGGGATAAAATCGTAGTATTTTCTGGTAATTATATCTTGATTTTTTCTATTAACTACTTTGTCCATTGAGTCAAATTTAGTCCATGTTGGAAGTCGAAGCCGAACTTGTTCTGTTTTGATTGCGGGGAATCGAATTACTGTTTCCATGCCGTTAATGGTAAAAAAATCGATTAGTTTCCATTCTTTATCCTGATAGATGTGAAGTTCGCAACGTTTGCCCTTGAATCGTCCTTCTTGTAGTTCGCGACTGAGCAGAATAATTTGACTCACCAGTTTCGGTTGTGGAAGTAAAACATAGGCTTCGGATGTTCGATGTAATGTTGAATAGCCTGGTCTAATTTCCCCTCTTCCGCCTGTGTTCACGTTGCCATCAATCATAGAGGGATCAGTTGCCCGCGCTTCTTCGAGCAATGCATAGTTGTTACTCCATCCTTGTTGCTTCATGAGATATGATAAATTGCATCCGGTTATAAGTAGGCTACCACCGAGCAGGACGTAAAGAAAAATCGAAAGTGTCCTGCTTTTTGATTTAGCTTGTAGGCTTGCATGCATTAAATTTCGCATACAATATGAGTTTGTCCTGCTGTAACGAAGTCGTGTATACATTTTGTTTCCTAGCGTCAGCATGGTTCAGTTCGATTTATTTAGTAAACAACAGTTTTACACTGCTTAATGAATCAATTCTGATTGTGTTTTGATACACTTAATTTATAAAATCAACATTAGTTAGGTTTTTCAACCCTAAGTGTGATTAAAAATAGTTTGAATATCATATTTAGTAGAATGAGATCTATGTCATGGAAGATGCTTCTTGCTTAAAGAGGATAGTGATTTTTCGGTGACGTTTACTAGTTTCTTAAATACTTGCTTGGTCTCAAATCATGGTTGACTGATAGTTAATATTGGAGCTAGTGCTTAGTTATTCAGGTCAATAGCATGGCTATAGCAAAAAAGACGACGGACGTGAATGTCATTCATTATATCATTAATTATTCTATTATTTGGATTATTGGGTTCGTCTGTTGAGGCTTTTCCTGAGTTTGCTCATCTAGTTGATCAGGACTGTTCTTTTTGTCACCTGGATCCAAATGGCAGTGGGCCTCGGAACCCCGTTGGTCAGTTTTTTGACGAAAATGACTTTGAATTCCCTGAGGATTTCGATCCTGAAACCTTTATGGCTAAAGCGAATCTTGTAACTCAAAGCCATTCCTTTACTGGAGATATCCGCGTTGCCTACATAAAAACATCTCAAGTCAGTCATCGTGATCAGGAAACAGCTGGTTGTATCTCTTGCCATTCCTCTGTGGATACGTTCTTGTTGATGAAATCGGAAGTTGCTGTTCATGCTCGCGTATCGGATAAGGTTCAGGTTACCTTGTCTCATAATCTTGGGAACCCTTTTGACGCTTTCGGACGAGTTGAAATCATTTCTGATCGTCTGTGGATAAGAATTGGACAGTTCCAACTACCATTTGCTCTTCGTCAGGATGATCACAATATTCTAGTTAGGAATGGTTACGATTTGGGATCGAATAAACGCGATCTTGGCCTTGAGATAATTGGTAACTACAAGAATCTGTTCTTCAATTCAGCTGTTTTCAACGGAAACCGTAACACACTAGCTGATCGAAATCAGCATAAAGGTCTTTTAACAACCATTGGAGGTGAATTTACTTTCATCCGAGGTGGTATTTCTCATTTGCTTGATAAGCTTGAGGTTCGGGGGGAAGCAATTTCTGCTGCTTTCCTAATAGCTAATATTAGTAAATTGTCAGTTGAGCTTGAATGTGATTTTAAAGCCCAAAATGGATTCAAAAGTCTCGTTTCCGCTGGCTATTATGTGGGAGCTAAATATCGTTTGACGCCTGGATTTTCAGTCTCAGGGCGTTATGAAGCATTTGATCCGGATGGAAGAGTCAAAGGGGATTTAGAACAGCGGATCATAACCTTTGCTCGGTACAGATTTGCCAAGAATGCATCATTTGAAATCTATTATTGGGGAAACATTGAAAATAATAACAGGGATGATAACAAAAATCGGCGACTGAACGGTGTGGATCAAGTGATTTTAATGTCAAGCTTCTGGTTTTGATGTGGATTGGTAACTTGAATTCGTTGCATGAATCGGATAAGAAATAGGTTGACTGCAAGGCAGATGCTGAACTGGACAAGAATCAATATATTGTTAGTAATCACTATCGTCTTAGGGGGATGTATATTCAGCGGTTGCAAAAGTAGGGATTTAAAGTCTGATCAACTTTACCAACAAACCGATGTGAGCTTTGAAAGCAAAGCGGATGCTTACCAATCGTATGATGAGGTATTACAAACCTATGTGGATTCAAGTGGCCGTGTCGATTACAATAACCTAGGCCAAAACCCACTTCAATTGAACAATTTCATAGGTTTTCTCGCAAAGGTAAGTCCGGAAAATCATCCTGAGTTATTCCCAACTCAAAATGATAAAAAGGCCTACTGGATCAATGCTTACAATGCTTTAATGATGAAGTCTGTTATTGATAATCCTGATATTACCAGTGTTAATCAGATAAGTTGGGGAAAAGGGATATTTTGGAGAACTAAATTCATAGTTGGGGGAAAAGAGCGTACTTTGCACCAGATTGAAAATGGTATCCTACGTAAAAGGTACAAGGATCCACGAATCCATTTTGCTATAAATTGTGCGTCTAACAGCTGTCCTCCGCCAGGCAATCAAATTCTGTCGGGCGACAGTTTGGATGAACAACTCAATTACAAATTGCAACAATTTATTCGGAATTCATCCAACGTTTTTGTGAGCCATGACACAAAGGAGATAAAATTATCCAGAATTTTCAAATGGTACAAGAGTGACTTTACTGCAAATGGAATGTCCTTAAAAGAATATGTGCTGCAATCCTTACTTGATATTCCTGATCGGAAAAGGAAAACTGTCCTTCAGGATTATAAAGTGGGTTATTTTAAGTATGACTGGGGTCTAAATGGGATGACGCTTGATAAACCGTAGGATGTCTGCAATAAAGCGTCTAGCGTATCTATAAAATGGCGGAGGAGACTTGTGGTTATCTATATTTGCTTCAAAGACTATTTTATATAACACCGTTTCTCAGTTAATCTAGTACTAATTCTGTTTTGATTTGTGATTGGTTTGTAATTAGGTTTGCAAGAGCAATTGTTACGAGAAAGAGAATCAAATGAAAATAACACGATTAGAGCGTATCGTTGTCTGTGTGCCTTTTCTATCTGGTATTCTTCCCCCACCGGAATATGAGGAATTTAGCACCAGCTATCCGGCTCCACTTGGTCAAAGGAGACAGGATGTGCTACGTATTCATACGGATGAGGAACTGACCGGAATCGGTATGAGTGGACCGTATTATGGCGAGCGGGCTGACTCGGTACCTGACATAATTGGTAAAGATCCGCTTGAGTTTGAACCTCGAGACTTGAGGGGTGGTGGATACAATATTGCCTTGCTAGACCTGATTGGTAAGGCCATTGGTTGGCCACTGTGCCGTATTTTCGGTGGAAAGTTTCAGGAAAACATACTGGTAGATTACTGGATAAGCCGAATGGGACCAGAAGCATCGGCTGACGCCGCCCGACGTGCTGCGCGACAGGGATTCAAGGGGATCAAGATAAAATGCAAAATGGATGATGGTGATGTTGCAGATCGAGTACATGCAATCCATGAAGTTGCGCCTTCTCTACGCATTGTTCTGGATCCAGGCCACCGCTTTTACACAATTAAACAGACACTTGAGTTGGCACGACAGATCGAAAGGTACGATCTGGTTTTTGAGGATCCGATTCCCAAGGATGACATGGAGGATTATCGCCGGTTGAAAGAAGAAACTGATATTATCATCGCAGCCCATCTTCAAAACCCAAGGCAAGTGATTGAGGCAGTACACACCCAATCTGTAGATGCGATTAATGTCGCTCCCTCAGATTGGGGGTTCTTGGATATGGCTCGAATTGCAGAGACTGGCGATATTCCGGTTTGGCAGGCTTCCAATGTTGATTTAGGTGTCTTTGATGCCTTTCGGCTTCATGCTTCTGCCGCCGTTGCCAACTGTACACTGGGAAGTGATCTATGCGGTAATTTCGTCCACGAACACAGCTTATTGGTTGAACCTTTAGTGCAAGGTGGGTATGCTGTGGTTACGGACAAACCCGGGTTGGGGGTTGAGTTGGATGAAGGTGCCGTGATGCGGTATGCCCTCGTTTGATCAAAGGGGTTGTGCTGTTAGCATTTGATGTGGTTGCTAGCAACGATCCTCGATTCGCTACCGAAGCTAGTAAAAATTATAAAAAATTTGGCAGTGACGGCAACTCAGGTTGAGGGGATGAGACTAGAACGGTAAATCAAAATCATCTTCCGCAGGCCCTTTAGGGATAGTGATGCGTTTACTGAGACCACCAAGCATCAGGTTAAACTGAATTCCGGGAGCGGTTGTGAAGTTGACTGAAAGCGAAGCCTGATCTGAAAGGTTGTATCTTAAACCGAATCCAGTTGGCCTTTTTATTTCGATGCCATTTGTTATAATTCTGTTTGAATAGTTACCAAGAACCCAAATTTTCTCGTTCAGTTCAAGCTCCCCGCCAATTTGCCAAAAGAAATTTAGGTTACTAAAGAAGTGGGATCCGATAACAGCATGCATATGGAAATCCGGCATCACTGGTTGCGTTATTGCCATATAAGGTATAACTCCGAGAAAAGACGCTCCGTCTGCCGGGGAAGTATCTGAAAATTTTTTGTCGATCGTATGATCAATGGTGAAGCCTGTCTGAAATTCGCCACCAACAGAGATGGTTGGTAAACCATCACCAACATCAGGCTTGATATTATATTTCATTCCGATTATCGTCTCGAAAACAGGTTGATTGTAAGCGCGTCGGTCGCGATGCATGTCACCGGTATTATAAAAGTCCCTTACTATTTTCTTGGCTTCTCCACTAGCGAGTGTTCCTCCTAGAATCAAATCCAGGTGATCTCCAATGCCGTAAGTCAATCGAATTGGAATTAGTTTAACATTGGCCAGGAGTTCTAAAATACGTAGTTCTTCAAAATTCCCGATAATGACATCTTGCTTTGTTTCGGAGATGTTCTCTTTCTCATATTGGGTAACTCCGATAGAGGTTATGTAGCCACCTTTTCCCAATGTATGAGCTGTCTGCATGGCACCAAGTTCGGTAGGAAATGGCTGAGCGTCGGTAGCTTGTACAGCAATCGTCACCAGTATCAAGATGATAGTAAACAACGATTTTTCCATTATTTTTTCTCTCGCACTAAATTATTCTCCGGTGCCTGGCAATGGCACGGCGACTTTTTCGCTTTCGTCTATTTTCCCATTTGAATTGGGGGTGTCATCAAACGCTGTCAAAAAGTATTGTCTTGGTACGAGATCTTGTGTTTCCAGATCAAGGATAAAATCCTCTCCTTCTAGTATGACAGAATTGAATTTGTCATCTACCTTTCGGCGTGGTGTTGGGTCACCTCCACCTTGTTTGGTAGAATAAACCCAATATCCTGCTAGATCCGGTTCCTGATTCCGAGTCCAAGTTAATGCTACGTCGTATCTGTTGCTAAACATACTACGCATTTGATATTTGGCCTTCACATCCCTTGGCGGTGCAGGTGAAACATCGGGCGCTTTCACTTTAATAGTGGCGATGCTTTCAACACCAAATTTGTCGTATGCAATAATGCGATAGGTTTTTTCTTCACCGTCTCGCGCAAAAGAAATATCTCTGTAGAAACGGGTATCAGGATCAAGATCCGGGATTTCGATAAAGACATTCCGAGTTGGTGTCGTATAAAATATCCGAAACTCCTTGAAGTCCAGAGGGGAATTATAATCTGGCCAGATGATTGTGACTGTTAGATTCTCCTCTTTACCTAGAATTATGTCTGGAACTGGGGGTGGGTCGCTTGGAGTTGTCTTCCGAGTGATCCACACGCGTGGTGGGTCGTCACTCTGACTAGGTGGATCAGTTGGATCTGGTATTTCAATGCCACGATCATCGATGTATGAAATTCGATATTCGTAATAAAGTTGATCGCCTGTTATTATACTTATCTGATCGTTTTTGATTTCGTGCTTATCAATATAAATGTTTTGACTAGCCGGAATTGAATCTAATGAATTATTGTTTTTATCAAACAAAGGGATGGGTTCAAAATCCGCGTCTGGATCTTCAGTAAAACGGCGGTAGATTCGGTAACCCTTGATTCCTTCAACAATTCTGGAATTAAGTTCTCTCCAAGATACAGTTACCTGCCGATCGCCTGGGGTAAGTGTTAGACCGGGTGGGGAGCCGGCAGTTCGAAGGTTCTGTGGGTCTAGTGGATTCGCGTAATCTTCGTCACTAGTACAGCTGAAGCACACCAGTACTATAAAGGCAACTGCGGCCAAATATAAGGCAGAAGAAAATTTCACCATAGACATCTTTTTAAAACGATCTTTGTAAAATGAGTGCTGCTTTGTATTGATCTGGATCATATAACGGAAGAATACGAATAGCATTAGCAGTTTGTTGGTCGGGACTAGAAATAACCTCAGCTTGATTAAGTATTGATATAAGTGTTGCTAAACCGATTAATCCAATCCCTGTTCGCTTTATAATCAAGCTGAGGTTGCTGCGACTCTTATAGTTGTCTCTATGTGATACCATTTTTGAGCCAACTGAGTAGAGGTATTGGTCATAGCTATCCTGAGCAGATGTTCCCACCAATGTGCCCGCAAACTGCAATCCAAATCCTCCAATAAACATAACTGGTGCTAAATTCTTGGGCCTATTAAGGGCTTGAACCGTTGTAGCTGAGCAAAAAAAACAAAATAACACCCAGCATACTGAAGCGTGGATCCAACTTCGATAATTTAATTTTGTAATATTTGGATTCATAACTTCCTTGTTATTAATTGGGAAAATCCCCCGAAAATCTTTGCCACGCATACATTGCGAAGGCACCAAACACTCCTCCTAAAGAATCTGCAATCCAGTCTGCAATATCTGGCGTACGTGTCTTGACATACAATTGGTGCCATTCATCACTTGCCGCATAGAGAATGACTACCAAAATTGTGGCTGCCCAGGGCAAATATGATGAAACTTCCTGATTGACACTTAAGAATGCACGCATTACCCAAAAACTTAATCCAGCATAAGCAGTGAAATGAAAGAATTTATCGATTCCTTCCAAACCAACATCCGGTGATGGGGGATTTGAAAGGGAGGACAGAAAAAAGATTAGTCCCATACACAAAAAGGGGGGTAGCCAATAGTTCAGAAAGTATAGAGCAATCCGCATTAAGATTATAGTAGGTACGATAGACCTAACCATCTATAGTCTAAAATGTTATTCTACCTATCATAAGCAGGCTTTGTCAAGACTCGTAATATATCTGCTAGTTAACTGACGAAAATGTCATGTTTGAAAGCAATTGATTATCTGATTGAGATGGAGTATAATCTCGCCATCTCAATATGCAATGGTTAATATTGAGTGTGAAAAAGAGAACTATAATGTAACCGAACTGTTTGGTCGTCTATCGAGGAAAACAGAGGACAAAATTTTAAACACATCATGAGGACAGAATTAGTAAACGGAGTTGGGTATGACAGGATTTAATGGCCTTGGACTACATCTTGGAAATATATCGCGTTTATCAAATGCCGAAACGCGGTCGATAAGCCCAGAAAATTTCACTGGTGAAAAAGGTGAGGGTGGTATGGCCATTCAAGGTACCGGCCAAGATTGTGCCAGAGATCTTGGGCAAGGCTGGAAGATTTCCCCATCAATCCCGATTGAACCAGGAGAAACCCGCCAATTGGCAAACATTGATGGATCCGGTGCAATTCAACAGATTTGGATGACACCAACTGGGCATTGGCGGTTTAGTATCTTAAGGGTTTACTGGGATGATTCGGAACTTCCCTCTATCGAATGTCCGGTTGGTGATTTCTTCGCTTGCGGTTGGAACAAATATGCACAGGTCAGTTCATTACCAGTTTGTGTAAACCCAGGTAGTGCTTTTAATTGTTACTGGGAGATGCCATTTCGAAAGAAATGTCGTATTACCATGACCAATATTGGGCCTGAGACGATGAAACTTTACTATCAGATTAATTATACGCTTACAGATGTGCCTGACGATACGGCCTACTTTCATGCCCAGTTCCGGCGAACAAATCCGCTTCCTTACAAAGAGGCATACACAATTGCAGATGGTATAAAAGGTTGGGGACAGTATGTTGGTACTTATATGGCATGGGGAGTGAACAACACTGGCTGGTGGGGGGAAGGCGAAATTAAGTTTTATATGGACGGAGATACTGAATTTCCGACTATTTGTGGAACCGGTACTGAAGACTATTTTTGTGGATCCTACAATTTTGACGTTGATGGCTACCGTGAATTCACAACACCATACGCCGGATTGCCGCAGGTTATTCGTCCTAATGGTGTCTACCAATCTCAACAAAGGTTTGGCATGTACCGTTGGCACATTATGGATCCCATCCGATTTGAGCAAGACCTCCGCATTACGATCCAAGCACTCGGTTGGCGAAATGGTGGGCGTTATCTGCCTTTACAGGATGATATTTCTTCGGTTGCGTATTGGTATCAGACTTTGCCAAGCGCACCATTCCCAGAACTTCCAGACCGAGATCAATTAGAAATTATCTAAGAGGTATATCGGTATATCGGAAGGTTTAGAAGCATTGCTCCGAATTCCAACCACTAACAATGCCCTTTGGTGCGTGCTGAGATTCCAGTTATCTCTTCAAGTTTCCCCACGTTGTTACCAGTTTACCTCTGGCTTCAACACTGACCGCCTTAGTGGAAACCAGCTTGACTAAACCAGTTTTCTCCGCTTGCTTGGCAAAGACTATGGAATGAGGGAACCACCCCCCCCAACCCTTAAACCCTTTTTGGCTTACTGGATGATTATCACCATCACCAACACAAATGCCCATACCGAATTCCATGCCATCCTTAAATTGACTCATGC
The DNA here is from genome assembly GCA_012963885.1 of Candidatus Poribacteria bacterium. GTDB lineage: Bacteria > Poribacteria > WGA-4E > WGA-4E > UBA9662 > UBA9662. The sequence goes on from DTUY01000218.1 coordinate 66,748, forward strand.
CAACAGGAGCCATCTCCTTGGCAGTGAATCTGAATTCATAGTATGTCTTCTTTTGGCTTTCATCTCGGGCGATGGCAACGTCTGCCTTTTGAAGTCCCCCAGTACCGCCAGCAGGTTGTTGGTTATCGATAATAACCCTGCCATCATTGCTGCTTAAAGCTACATTATAAAGAAATAATGGAAGTCCCTTGGTACGTTTACCCGTTGGTTCAAAAGCAAGCTGGGCGGCATCACCATTCCAGCCGCTATCATCGTTTTGGTGTTGATCATCAATTACAATCAAACAAAGATAAATAGCAGTTGGATCCCAAGTCATCTTAAAGGCAACTGTGTGATCAAATGGGCCTATCCATTTGCCGCCAGCATATTCTTCAAAGGATCTCTTTGGGCCGGAGCCATTGATTCCGGTTTCGTTTTGGACTCCTATAAAAGTAGGTACGTTAGCCCATTCACCAATATCGGCATCAATCTTTACCTTGATACCAGTCAGAGATTCATAAACATCGTAAGAGTCGAAGTGCCACTTTTTTGCCAAAGCCAGTGGGTCTTCTTTCAGTTTGAGATCTGTTGGCGTCTTCGTTGGGTCTGAAGTTGTTGGGTCTACCGAATCTTTTGGCTCAGACGTATCTTTGGGGTCTGGTTCATCTGATTCGCTAACCTTTTTAATCTTGGAAGTGAACTCTTCTGCATTGCCGTCAGCAAGCTTGACCTGAGTTAGTCTAATTATCGATTTCTTTTTATCAAGTACCTTGAAAGTTGCAGTTGCCAGAATCCCATCTGCTTTTTCGGAAAGCTTACCGCGCGGTGCAGCGACCGCATAGCGAATAACCCCATCGGATGCTTTGGGTGGGACTTCAAAAACATCGAATGGCAAATAATCGCCAATTTTTACGCTGATGTACTCTAGAGCAGTTGTGTCATAGGATAGAGTGAACTGAAATCCCGCAATGCCTTTACCTCCGGTGATCTTAACCTCAACCGTTAACTGTTCCCCAATTGCTTGTGATTTTATTACTGCTGGCTGAACTGAAACCTCCGCAATGGAGAAAGCGGTTGACGGCATAACGAGAACAGAAACTATGGCATATATCACCATGGCACAAAAATTCTGGATGGTTTTTCTAGCAACCATATCTGTTTCCTATATGATTCTACAGTCTAAGAAAATGCGACATGCTTCTGGACTTACGATGATTGAAATAGTACCACGAACCTATGGGAAACGTCAAAAAAGGCCCAAAGTTGCCGTTCCTTTGCCACTGACGTCTTCATGAGAACTGATGTGAAAATGAAAGACAGGGAATCCTATAAAAGTATTGGTATGCAGACAAGCCCAACTTTGAGGTTAGTCATTGGGGGATTCAGATGCAGTTTCGCATCTAGATTACGTGACACGCCGATGTGATCCCGCGTTGCGGAGATAGCGTTGAATTGGTTAGTGAGGGAACCCCACACAATGCTTAATTTTGTAAATGGTTCTTCTCAAGCAGGCGGATGCTTTGGCGATAGGCATTAATGCTCAGAATATGTATTCACCTAAGTTCCTCGTGGATATGCACCTAAAACCTTGAGAAACAGGCATCGATCAGTTATTTCCTTAAGAGCGATTTGTACGTTTGGATCCTCTGTATGCGCATCAAGATCAGCAAAAAAGACATATTCCCACGGTTTGTGTTGTGATGGAAACGAATCTATTTTGCTCATATTGATTTGATTTGATTCCAAAATGTTGAGGATTTGGCATAACGCACCTACTTCATCATTTATGCCGAAAAGAATTGATGTACGATCATTCCCTAATTTTTGCGCGGATTGGTTTCCAATAACCAAGAATCTGGTGATGTTGTTTGGATTATCCATAATTGAATTTGCAACAATAGGGACATCATAAATCTCACTGGCCAAGTTGCTGGCGATTGCAGCAGATGCGGGTTCTTTACTGGCAATCTCAGCGGCAACAGATGTGCTTGCAACCTCGATTTGTTCGATGTTAGACAGGTTCTGATGTAACCATCGCCTGCATTGTGCAAAAGATTGGGGATGTGAATAGATTTTCGAGATGTTCTTCAGGTCTGACTGAGCAAGTAAATGATGCCTAATTGGAAGTAACCGCTCAGAGCAAATATGGAGTGGGGAGTGCAAAAACATTTCCAGAACATCTCGAACAGTACCGTAGGTGGAATTTTCAATAGCCACAACACCATAGTCTGCACGGTGCGATTCTACTTCAGCAAAAATATCCGTTTGAGGAACAATCGGTATGAATTCAGCTGATAATCCAAAGTGTTCTAAACTGGCTGTATGGCCGTGACTGCCAATCGGGCCAAGGTAGGCAACTTGTATTTTTTTTTCTAGCGATCTACAGGCGGAAATAATCTCGGTGAAAATCTTTGCTAGAGGTTTTTCTGGGAACTGATCGCAGTTTATCGATTTCAGTCGATCTATAATTTGTTTTTCACGATGCGGCGCATAAACACTAGTTTTTCCGGTTTCTTCCTTCAGTTTCCCAACTTTTATTGCTAACTTCGAACGCTCGTGCAATAATGACAGGATCTGTTTATCGATTTCATCGATTTCAGCGCGGCAATCTGTTAGATCCAATATCTTTTATCTCCAGAAATAAATATGATAGAAAGAATAACTCTTCCTCCTAATCTCTGAGGGATCTGATTGCAGTGATCATGTCTTCGTCCGATGGATTATCCTGCACGATTTCAGTGAATTTATCAGCTTTCATCTTAAGTTCCTCCAGGAACTTTTGATCAGCTGGTCAGGGGTAGACATAATCCCCAAGTGTACCTTCAATTTTTGCACGCGCCTTATCGGTAATCCGTGCAAGCCACGGAATATTGCCTATTACTATATCGCGATGACGTGGTTTCCAATCGAGTCCCATATTCTACCTCGCTATTGTTACCTACCCTGGGTAGGCTCTATTTTCAAGTTCAGCAACGAATTTTTCTGCCATAATGCCGGCAGCGGCTCCCGCGCCGGCAGCTGTGATCGCTTGCCGAAACACATGATCATGAACATCGCCAGCGGCGAAAACGCCTTCAATGTTTGTCTGTTGCTTTTCATCAACAAGGATGTACCCTTGGTCGTTTAGGTCAATAACCCTTTTGAATAATTCGGTATTTGGTATATGGCCGACGAAAATGAATACCCCGTCAATCGGAAACATCTCCTTTTCATCGGTTTTTATGTTTCTCAGTAGCGTTCCGGTTACTTTTTGCTCCTCACCTTGGATCTCGTCGACAACAGTATCCCAGATGAATTTAATTTTATCATTCTTAAAAGCCCTTTCCTGCATGATTTGGCTAGCACGTAGCTGGTCACGGCGATGAACGATGATAACCTCCGAGGCGTATTTTGTCAGGAAAATTCCCTCTTCCAACGCTGCATCACCACCACCGACAACAATCAACCTCTGATCTTGAAAGAAAAAACCGTCGCAAGTGGCGCAATAAGAAACACCTCGTCCCCCATATTCCTTTTCACCAGGAATATCAAGAGTACGCGGTGAGGCTCCGGTGCATATTACGATTGTTTTCGCCGAATACTGATTGTCATAAGTCTTGACAGAAAATGGATGACTGTTGAAGTCAACTTCAGTAGCATATTCAAATCGAGTTTCTGTTCCAAACCTTTCTGCTTGTTCCTTAAGCCCATTTACGAACTCACCTGCTTGATGACCGAAATACCCTGGGTAATTTTCCAGATCAAGTGTCAGTGAAAGTTGGCCACCAAGTGCGTCACCTACCAACAGAAGCGGTTCCAGCATGGCTCGCGATGTGTAGACTCCTGCGGCGTATCCAGCCGTGCCACCGCCTATGATAATTACATTCCGTTCTTCGATTGTGTTGCCATTTTTTGCTACATCATTATCTTCTTCCTTTAACAACTTGTCCAATTCTCCTGACCTGGCTAACTCGGTTAAATTATCATCATCGCCTATATGCTGATCGTCAATGAAAATTTGTGGGACATCACGTCTACCCGTAAGTTCTTCAATATGATCACGCATCTCGGAATCGCCATGGATATTTATCTCTTCGTACTCGATTTTCTTGCTTTCTAGAATTCGCTTTGCAACATCGCAATATGAACAAAAGTCAGTTGTGTAAACTTTAACTCGTGGCATCATCCCTCCCTGAAGTTTTTTGGGTAGTATCTTTTTCGATCTTATGCTTTGTTAAAAGAATTCATCTTTTCCTGTCAAGTTTCTGAACGTCTTGATAATGTTTAGCAATATCTTGCTGTACGGTTGTTCCTATTATTTCACGTTGATCAGATAACTCGTCGGCGTTTGCTGTTGAGGGTTGCTTTACTACAGTGTTTGAAACCAGATCATGTTTAATCTGGTAATGCAATTGAACAGTTGATCTATATTCTTTGATTGTGCCGTTTTCAACTGCGGCCGTTTGACGAACGACTTCCATTTCGTTAATCGATGGAAAATGCTGTGTTGTTGTTTTCAGCGCGCGGCGTGTAGCATCATCCCAACTATGTGGTGATGTTTCTTCTACCTCAATAATGCGGATGTCTGAAACTAAATTCGAATCTAAAGATTCAGAAGAAATCTGCGATTGATGAGATTCAAGTTGACTTTGACTAGAGGTCATTTCTTGATGCAACTCGTCTGTAAAAGGCTTCGCAGTTTCGTCAACTTTTCTAACTTTTTCTTCACTAGGCATCGGGTTATTTCACCTTAAGTTTCCAGTATCAGTCTTGGAATACCACCAACGATGGGATAATCGGTATCACAGTGGCTGCAATAGATAATTTTGTCTTCCCATTTGACTTCTTCTTTACAACTGGGACAAACGACAATATCACGTAGAGTTTTAGACGGCTGACGTCGTTGTTTTGCTATCATTGTTTTTAAGCTGGAAACCATTTTCCTTGGAATTAGATCTTTGATGATGGGCTGCCATTTCTCCAACCATGGTACATTTTGTACATCCATCAGCATTCTGTTGATAATCTCGGACGAGTTGAAATCCAATGCTGGTGCGTTCGAGTCACGAAATTCACAGTCAATTTTTTGTTCCCATTCATAATGTACTAGAAATATTGGATGGTATTTCTTGTGGAAATGCAAGAAGTTTTTATCCTGTGTTACCAGCGTGTGGAACAGTTGACCAAATTGATTTAGATCTACCTTCTTTTGAATTAACAGTTTGCCATCGATTAGATTGAAAATCCATAGGTGGTAAGACCATCCGTAAAGACGCTCTGAAATCTCCGACGGCACTTCGATATAGCCACGCGATGCAACCCGTTCTAGCTCGGAGATCATTAACTTTGGGTTTTCAACATGCTCAAGTACATGTGAACAAATCACATAGTCAAATGATCTGTCAGCAAAAGGCAAATGTTGTCCATCTGCCTCAATCATACTTCGATCTGCGACAATCCCTCCACCACGCTGATGGTCATCATCAATGAATTTGTCGCATAGAACATCTGATCTCGCTTTTGGATTGTGTCCGCTGCCGATTTCCAGCACAAAATCAGCAGGTCGAATGTTCATTTTTCAGCGACCATACTAATATACAAGCTGGTTCTTGGAAAAAAGGTCGCCATTATTTTACCTTTAAATCCAAAACCAACACAAAGTTTTTTTATACGTAGGCTATGTTGCCGAAAAAACTTTTCCAGATCAATCGGGCTGGCAATATAAGTACTATCAGCATCGCCTCCGATGATTTGGTCTTCAAGGTCTGGCTCACGATACAGAAATTGTGGTAGTTGTCCAAAACGTTTTGTGAAATAGAGATTTGTGTTTTTTAGCGCGTTTTGGAGGGCCTGCTGCTTTGTTTCTGCCCAAATTGGTCTGCCGTTTCCTCCGAAGACCATCTGCACAAAATCAAGCAGCGGCATGATAGGTGAACACAAGTTAGGTCCTGCAACTACGATCCTCCCACCTTTTCGGGTAACACGAATCATTTCAAGGAGAGTCGTCTCCACATCAGGTGTATGCTCGATTAACTCGTTTGAACAAACAACACCAAACTGTCCAGATTCAAAATCAAGGTTCAAAGCATCACCTACACGATACTTTAGACTGTCGTTCTCCCACTTTTTCGTTTCTTTTAGAAAGAGTGGTGAAATATCAACACCAACAACGTTTCTACCCCGATCATGCAGCATTTTAGATGAAATTCCATTACCACACCCTAGATCAAGCGTATATTCATCTGGTGGAGTGTGCAGGTCAACGAGATCAACATAAGATTTTAAATAAGCGTGATTGTGCTGATTTAGTAATCCTTTGTAGGCTTCGGAGGTTTCATAGAATTCACGCATCCGGTTACGAAGTGATTGGTCAGGTGAAATAGGTGTCTGAGCAGATTCCATGGCTGTCTCCATTATACTATTCCGGCTTGATTCGAACAATGAAAAAGTCATAGTTTCAGACATTTAAACTGTGTCGATGCAAATAATGAGGACACATTTGTTATTATGCATTGACAAGGCTGATAAATTATCCAGAACGATTTTTCATCGTGCTTTTCTTATGGGAAAGGTAAAAGCCTAGACCTGGAAGATAGATCTAAAATCGGGTTGGTAAAGAAATCCAGATTTTCTGAATAGTACTGAAGCAGTTAATCAATCCGATCACCAAAGTGATTCGCTACAGCCACGAGGTCTAGAATATCAACAACTCCATCTTTGTTTACATCACCGTTTGGTGCGTTAACCATTTCAAAGTAAATGGCGACAATTACCAAATCGAGAATATCAACAATTCTATCTTTATTCAGGTCCCACGGCAAATTATCGTGTGACGCCTGTTGGGAGGCCGTTATTGCGCAGCGGAACCCAATTGTGTTGTCACTGAGATTGGGTAACAAAGTGTATCTCATTGTACTTCTTACCTTTAGCGGAGGCTTCCTCCATGATCCACCACGTAAAACCCGGCCGAGGAAATTACTGGGATTTTTGTTCTCTGGGTTTTCAACTGGACTGTTTGCGTAGTAGTTCTCATCGTACCAATCAGAGACCCACTCTAAGGCGTTACCAGCAAGATCATGTACTCCGAATTGGCTTATACCTGTGGGAAAACTTCCGATAGGAGCGGTTTTATCGAATCCGTCAGTGTCACCTGCAACATTTGCATGATTAACCCTGCCACTAATTTCAGCCTCAAATTGATTTCCCCAAGGATATTGGTTCTCATTAGTTCCACGAGCGGAAAACTCCCACTCCGCTTCGGTAGGCAACCGTTTGCCTGCCCAATTTGCATAGCGAGATGCTCCCTCAAAACTTACCCCAACAACAGGTTGATCGGGCCGATTTAGATCAGGATCGTTCCAGAAACGGGGTGTAGCATGTCTTGTTTCCGATAGGAAAAGAGCATACTGCACATTAGTAACTTCAAACTTGTCAATATAGAATGCATCAAGTTTAATAATATGGATCGGCGTTTCATCTGGATCGGCTATGTCTTTGGTTGATCCCATCATGAATTTTCCATTGGGCACAAGCACCATCAGAGAATTATCTTTTTCATGTATGATTTCAGATGCAGGCATTGACCATAAATGGATTGTAATTAGGAATAGCATTTTACAAGGCAAGTAAACTCTTCCAAATATCATGAGAAAAGGTGATAATAATTGTTAGCTTCATCAGGAGGCAATAACACAAGCAATATGTGAAAACCATTGACTTTTAGGGATGAATCTGCTAATCTTAATTGCGGTTCTGACCCCGCTAGGTGTAAGTAATTTTATTATAAAAAATGCGATAAAGATGTTATACCAGCAACAGGTTATCAGGGAATGTACTGAGCAGATCGAAGCCAAGCCAAAAAATCCGAATCACTATTTTAACCGGGCTCAGGCATACAAGGAAATTGGTGATTATAATGCAGCAATTGCCGATTTGACAAGAGCAATTCACATGTCACCCAATAGTCCTCAGGCTTACTTGTTGCGCGGTACAATCTACTATAACCTTAAGGATTACCAAAACGCAAGCCGTGATTTTTCCGCGGCAGTACGGATTAAAGCAGATTATGCAGATGCGTACATTCTCCGCGGGAACATCCATCGGAAGATTGGCGAATTACCTCTGGCAATAGCTGATGCAAGCGCTGCCATTAGCTATGCACCAGATGATGTACAAGCCTATGTGCTACGTGGAAAATGCCAACAAGACCTAGGAAATTGCGACTATGCCATTGAAGATTATTCGAAGGCTATTCAGATTAATCCCAATTATGCGAATGCCTATTATTTCCGTGGGAATTGTTATCATTCAGTTGATCAAGATGGAGAAGCTATTGAGGACTACCAAAAAGCTGTTAAAATAGCTCCAGATTCTTATTCTGGCCGTTTGGCTATACAACGCCTAAAAAACCTAGGTGCTGATATTGTCTCACCAGAGACACCCAAAAGAGCCATAGATGTATTTCGCCCGAAAATTCCGAGTAAAGCGATAAAAAAGCATTTCGTGAAAATCTGGAGTGAAGTGACAAAGCGGTGAATTCGTCGCTTTGTCATCGAACACGTCATTTACTGGTGTTGTAAACATTTTCAGCAGTTTGTACTGCTTCAGCAGCCGACCTTTCCGGTAGTATCTCTCCCAGTGCAGTGAGTAAACCGATGACATTTTCCCGACGGCAGGTTTCTCCCATCAAGCCAATACGCCACGCTTTACCCTTGAGTGTTCCTAGCCCCGCTCCAATTTCGATGTTATAGGTGTGAAGCAACTGGTTTCGTACTTTCGCTTCATCAACATCATCGGGAACCGAAACGGAGGTTAACATCGGTGCACGAAATCCTTCTTGAGCAATCCGTTCAATACCGAGCGCGCTGAGTCCATCTGCCAAAGCTTGAGAATGAAGGCTATGCCTTCTATATCGCGTATCAAGTCCTTCTTCGCAAACTATTTTTAGGGATTCGTTAAGCGCATAATTCATAGAAATAGGTGCTGTGTGATGATAAACTCGATCGTCTCCCCAATATTTGGAAATCATTCCCATATCCAAGTACCAACTCGTTACTTTTGTGCTGCGATTATGAATTGCGTTGATGGCTCGTTTGCTAAAGCTCACCGGTGAAAGTCCGGGTGGGCAACTCATACACTTTTGCGTGCCACTATAAGCGGCATCAATACCAAGTTCATCAAGATTAACTGGTGTGCCACAAAGAGAAGTTACACAGTCAACAACTAACAAGGCATCATGTGCTTTAGCCAATTCCGCAATTTCCACAAGCGGTTGCAAAATGCCGGTTGAAGTCTCAACGTGCACGATGGCAATTAATTTTGGTTTTACTATATCCTTGAGCTTATCAGCTACATCTTGTGGATCAATAATGCGTCCCCAAGGTGCGTCAACAGTATGCAGGTTGCCTCCGTACCTGTCAACAATGTCAGACATTCTCATTCCAAAGACGCCATTGACACAAACAAGGACATCGTCGTCCGGTTCAATTAGGTTGCATAAGGTTGCTTCCATGCCCGCGCTTCCAGTTGCAGAAATTGGAAGCGTTAATCTGTTTTTAGTTCCAAAAACCTGACGCAACAATTTCATGTTCTCATCCATTATTTCAAGGAAGATAGGGTCTAAATGTCCAATCATAGAATGGCTCATTGCTTCAAGCACACGCGGATGAACGTTGCTTGGGCCTGGCCCCATCAGTATGCGTTGAGGGATTTGTGAATTATTACTCGTCATATTTCCTTTCCTGCTTTTTATACGGAATTTTAAATTTTTATCGGCTTGTTTTTTAAATAGGATTCCTTAGCTGCTAATGCGATTTGTATTGCTTCCAGGCCATCGTTACCAACCACTGACGGGATGGCGTCATTTGAGATACAGTGCAGAAACTCAATCATTTCTGCCGCATATGAGGATTTATAACGATCCAGGAAAAAATACGGTAGTGGCGGTTGATGCGAGCCTTTAGCATTACTTAAAACGCAGGTGTCTGTTTCAACGTTTTTTGCCTGAATCATACCATTAGATCCAAAGATCTCGACGCGTTGATCATAACCGTAAACTGCTTGACGGCTGTTATCAATAGAGCCAACTACACCATTGGCAAATTTTAGCGTGACGATCGCTGTATCAATATCTCCGGCATTACCAATGGCTTCGTCAATCATCACCCCGCCTGCTGCGTATACCTCAACCACTTCACTCCTAACAAGATAACGTGCCATATCAAAATCATGAATCATCATGTCAAGAAAGATCCCGCCTGACGTCTCGATATACGATATTGGAGGTGGGGCTGGATCTCGACTAGTGATTCTCAAAATATGCAGATCACCAATTTCTCCTTCTAAAATCCTACCTCGTAGGGCCTGGAAATTGGAATCAAAACGCCTATTGAAACCGACTTGGAATTTTACGCCAGTGTTCTTTACACATTCCAAGGTTTGTCGCGTTCGATCCAAGTCAAAATCAATTGGTTTTTCACAAAAAACATGTTTGCCAACATTGGATGCTTGCTGAATGATCTGTGTGTGCGTATTCGTTGGTGAGCAAATGATGACTGCATCTATCTCCGGATGATCAATAATCTGATGGTAATCGTCAAAACAATTGGGGATATTAAGATTTTCAGCCACTTTCTTCACTAATTCCAAATTGATGTCAGCAATTGCAACTAATTCGACGTTTGGGATGTGATAAGTTAGATTATCAGCGTGGAGTTTACCGATTCGTCCAGCACCAATTAGACCAACCTTAATGTCTTTCATCGTAAAATACTTGAGCAATTTTTGTGAATGCATCAGCGTGATTGAGATTCACCATTTCAACACCCCACTCCAGAATGTCATAAAATGCCTTTGCGTCCTTTTGCTGATGATAGATCATGATTTTAATGCTATAGTGTTGACAAACTTTAACTAAATCTTGGGTGGTATTGTCGAGGGAAACCTCAACGATACTCGCACCGTAAGTTTTGTGAGCATCAATCACTTCGTCAACAGTTTTAACATTAATCTTTATTGGCAGGCTTGGATCAAGTTGATGCATTGTCTTCAACCATTCATCATCGCTCGACCAGAAAAAGCATTCATTCTCAATCCCAAAGCTGTAAACAAGGTCAATCAGTTTCTTGGGATCAGCAGCCTTTACATCGAAAAAGACTTTTGCTTTGCCCTTGATCCATTCTAGAAGCTTTTCAAGTCGTGGGACCCTTTGATGTGAAAATTTTGGATTAAACCAACTGCCAGCATCCAATTGGTCAACCTCGCTGGACAACAGACGGTCAATCTTTCCTTTACCGTTTGTTGTTGACTCAAGTTCTGGGCCGTGGAAATTATATAACACCCCATCTCTACTGGTATTAACATCGACTTCAAGGTAGTCCACCCCCCATCCGACACAGATCTCTGCAGCAGCAAAAGTGTTTTCGGGAGCATATTCATTCGCTCCACGATGGCAGACAATTTCAATTCGCTGTTGTAGTTGAAACTGGTTTTCTAGGGATTCAATGAGAGGAATTAGATCTAGAGGCTGTTCAATCGTGTGTTGTGGTACTTCCAAATCGTCGGCCGGGATTTTCGATCGACGCGGTGACCAATGGAGCCATACAGAGATAATTCCTAGAGCATTTGCTCCTCTAATATCACGTTCTAAATTGTTGCCAACCATTAACACACGGTTGTAATTGGTACGACTGATACCAAGTTGGTTCATAGCATGAACAAACATACGTTGATCGGGTTTATCTACACCAACTTCGTCTGATATGGCAAAAGCGTCAAACAAATGGTGTAGGTTGTGTTGCGTGAGAACGTTTTGAAAGGTGGCGGAAGGACCGTCAGCTACCAGAGCAACACGATATCCGCAACGTTTAACTTTGTGAACCATTTCCGTCGCGCCAGGGATCAGTTCAGCTTCTAAAGTTGCCCCAGCTGAGTTCTTAATCTCTGTTCCTTCATCGACAAGTGTGTCTCCACAATCAAGAAGAACCGCGACAATTTTATTTTCCATACTCTTGTATCTGAAAATCTAGTTAGCCAAAGTCCAATACTTTTTTGTTAATCACGGTTTGACCCTCGATTTCCTGCGAACTTTTCATGCTGGCTAAAATGTTTTGTTCAACAACAATTCAGACGTCATAATCATAATTAGTCAAACAGTTTACAGTATGTGGGAAAGTCAACTCCACCTTGGCCTAATTCACAAAATATGCCTTTATTGAGCTGATTGAAATTGGTTCAACAGATTTAACTGAGATTTAAATTGTGCATCAGAACGGCCAGTAAGCATTTCCATTCTAACATGGACTTTAAATTTTTTCTAGTGTCTGTTGTGAACTAGTATCCAAGCAGCATGCACTTTTAAATTGGGGGTGGTGTGATCTAGGCCGCTTTTTTATTTCAAGTTTACTCTTTTAAATATCTTAAAGATACCAAGTTCTGTTGATGTTTCAACATCGCTAGATAAGAGAACTGACGAGATGCAGAAAACCGAGGTAACACTAAGCTGACTTCCGGAATCGACTGGATATCCGTCGATAAGGTTTGGCCTTATTGATCAAGTATTCAACCGGGTGCTCTTGCCTGTAGATACTTGTCATTTGAGAATGGAGGAATTACCACTATTGCTCCATCGTCTTTAATTGCCTTGATGGAACTTGTTGGCTAGACGGTGTGGCAATTACATAGTCAGCATCGGTATGTCGAAATTAAGACTTGGGCTACGGTGATATACATCTTGGTGTAAATCTACCCCTACTTGGCCCGAGTGCTTGATTGGCCCTGGCATTCATGATAATCACTGGGACTCTAAAATTTCGCTGGAATGGTAGATGCGCTGGCTGGAAGTAACCGTGAAAACTGCTAGGCCAGAATGATTTTCCAAGCGTGGAAAGAATTTAACAGAACATCGAATGAGAAGGATACAAAGCCCTCAAGAACTGTGGGCGTCTGAACTCAACCAATTGTTAGGATACTGTCGGATACTATTAAGATCAATGGAACAGACATGCGTAGTTTGGATGCATTGCAAAAAGAAACCCAAGGAATCAAAGACACTACCCAACAAAAGGACGAACAAATCGACCAACTGAAGCATCGTGTTTTTGAGCTTCAATCTTCCGTTATTCAAAGAAAATGGCTGAGTTCGGTACAAAATTTGATATTATCCTGGAACCAAGCAAGATGTCTTTCAGATTTATGAAGATTATCTTGATGTTGTGTGGCGGAAGTATGTTTGGAATGGTTGACGGGACAGAATGTGAAGTTTCGAGAAATTTATTTTAACTTGAAGTTCTCTGCCGGTGGTAACAAAACAAGTTTAATCCATCACACCGGTCGTGAAGCATTTTAACCCGTTTCTGCGTGTTTTAGAATCGATGGAGAATGGTCTGGATCACATTGGTAGTGGATTTCCCTTCGATGTTTAAACCAACGATGACTCGTCCTCCGTTTTCTTCAACAACTTGGCGTTCAATGACTTGTTCAATTGTGTAGTCGCCGCCTTTGACGTGAATATCAGGTTTAAGTTCTGACAATAGGCTGATTGGATCAAGTTCTGGGAATATGACAACATAGTCAACACAATCCAATCCAGCTAGCATCTCAGCGCGTTCATCTTCCGGAATAAGAGGTCGTCTTTCACCTTTCAGTTCTCGAACTGAATTATCGCTGTTTACCCCGACAACCAACAGGTCCCCTAAATTCTTTGCTGCCTGTAAATACCGTAGATGTCCGACGTGCATCAAATCGAAACACCCGTTGGTTGTCACAACAGTTTTCTCTCTATCTTTTTCCTGATTGATGATAATAGTAAGCGCTTTGCGTGTCTGAACTTTCACCTGAATTCTCAAAGTTGTTTTATTTATTATGCCACCTAGATATCTGATAAGTAAATAAGTTTTTCAGCAGCTTTTGTGACTGAATTAATTTGGTAAGATCAGGCTCTTACATCCAGATTGTCGCCCAAGTCTCGAGACTGAGACTCTTCATGTTGAGTGTTAGGTTCTTCTTCTGGTTGAGGTGGAGTTTCTTCTTGCTGAGAATCTACTTCCTGTTGAGAATTTGCTTCTTGAGAAGCGGATTGCTCTTGAGGGGGAACCTGCTCAGGTCTCTCATCTTCAGGTGGTGTCGCTTCTGTCGCTTGGCTTTCGTTGACAAAGTTTTCGGCTTCATCAGCCCTACGTTGATATTGTTCATTATTTGCTTGATGAGTGGATAAAGCGAATGAAGTAACACTGTTTTCTAGACCAGTGGTTCTCATAACAAATCATCTCCGTATAATGTTTTTTTGGTTAATTGGATGCATGCAAGATGCTATTTTCCTTTAGGACTTGCTGCCTACAATAAGATGCAGATATAATGATGCTTGATTACTTATCGGCAAGAGGGAACAGAAACTTTAGGATGATGCAGAAAAAACTTGATTTTATTTTGCTAACATCTGCTAATTGATGCAGGATTGCGGATTCTTTTGTTGGTTAGAAAGTGTGATTCTAGTAGTAGGGATAGACCAAAATTAGAGGAGTGTTATTGTGGAATTTATTCGGCTAACCGATGAACAACTTCATCACTTTGACGAAAATGGATATCTGGTTGTACCGCAAGCCATGGATCAGGATGCAATTGAGAGAATCGTCGAAATGGGTGATCGGTTCATGGAATTTGAACTCTGCCGTTTACATGGAGATCCTAAACCAATAAACTACTATTTTAACCGTTATTTTGATCTTACCCAAAATGAAATTTTGCTTCAAGTCGTTACCAATTCGAATACAGTACCATTAGTAGTTCAGCTACTTTCGTCGGATATTCGATTAAGTGGCGGGAACCTGATTTATAAGTATCCTCAGCCGGCTTCATCTACTCCCGTTTATCCTGACGGGGATGGTAGATCTTTTCGAAATTGGCATCGAGATCTCAATAATTTCGCTCCAAACCACCCGATCCGGAATACGGTTGCTATCAGAGTTACTTACTGCCTAACTGACTTCAGTCAACCAAACTCTGGTATCACTCTGCTGGTTTCAGGTAGTCATCGGCTGATAGAACCACTACATTTTGATAAACGGGATTCTCAACAACCAGAAGCGGATATTTATCCCGGTAAAGTGATAGAGCTTTCCTTACGTCCTGGTGATGCTTACTTATTCAGTACTTTGATCTATCACACTCCCGCAGTGAATTTTACTGACAGTGTTGCTAAGGTGCTGATGGCCAACTACGCCTATCGCTGGTGGGGAGATCTGGTTTATCAAACAGCAGATGAAGTATTTGATAAAGTCGACGACATCGGAACGCAACTTCTCGGTAAAAACATTAATGGGAATTTACCGTTAACTGAATGGGCAAAAGAATATGGTATTCTGTTGGATGAGCAACAGATGCGTATTTATGTTTAGTCGTGGTAGATCAACAAATAACTTTTAGTATCGATCTAGGGAGATCTTATGGATTTTGTCCGGCTAACCGAAAAACAGCGTCAGGATTTTGACGGGAATGGATATTTGATTGTACCGCAAGCCATTGATGCACAGACCGTTGCACTTCTAACTGAATCCGGTGACCGATTAATGGCGTCGTTTGAATACGAAGGTTTTTACGCGCATAAACGTCATGGGTTAGTCCAAGAAGAGGCGTTCTTATCTCTGGTGGCGAACTCAAGTACGGTGTCTTTGATCGTTCAATTGCTAGGTACGAATATTCATATGACAAATACCTCTCTAATTTATAAACATCCACAAGATAAAACGCTTGTTTCTGAGAGGAATTGGCATCGTGACGTTGGGGTACATTTAGATTTGGGGCATGATCATCTGCCCCGTGTTGGCTTAAAGGTTGGTTACTGTCTGACAGATTGTATGGAACCGAATTCGGGATCGACTTTGCTTGTAGCGGAAAGCAATAATTTGACTCAGCCGTTAGTTATTCCCGCCGATCAAACGGACCCGCCTGAATTTGATGAGCCGTTTTTGAAAGCCGGCGATGCTTTCCTTTTTGAAAGCCGTACCTACCACGCACCAGCACTTAATTTTACCGATTCAATCGCCAGATCAGTCATTTATGGCTACCACTACCGTTGGATTAAACCCGACTATTATCTACGATATTATGATGGTCAGCAACAGCCGGCAGAATATTTGTTAACAAAGATGGACGATATCACCAGACAGCTTTTAGGCGCACAAATGGATACAACGAGCCGTCCAGCTCCGGATGGCATTGAGTGGCCAATAAGAGAATGGACCGAACGTCACAACATTGCACCGGAACAAATTCCTCAAGTGAATAAGGTTTGATTAACTCAGTTATGGTTGTTGAGTTCGTTACTTAATAAGTGAATTTAAATCTACCGAAACAAAGGGAAATTTAAGCCTTATATAATCAATGTTATATGAGGCGACATAATACAATTTTAGTTAGTGGCTGTTTAATCTTGTCCAAGCTACCACTAACGTTTTCTAAGAATAAAAAACGGTCAAGCAACTGATGAATATTGCTTGACCGCATTTTTGATGTAGCTACTTACGAGTAATTATTAAACTTCAATATTTAACCTGAGATTGAAGTTTCAAAAGAAATCCTGATTATTTCCTAGACTTTATTCGGCTCCATGTTGTGGCTAGTTTTGACTGGGGTTCGACAGCAAAGGCATCCTCCCAACCGTTTAGCAATTGACCGATTTCGTCGGCATCTAAAGCACGATTACAAATGACAATCTCATCTATGCCACCAGTGAATGGTTCTGAACCGAACTTAAGTTGCAAAGTTGAACCGGGATGAATATCTCCACCCCACTGCGGTTTCCAGTCAGCACCGCCAGCATCTAAGGCACCTTCTTTGCTTTCAGGTTTGCCGTCAACATACATTTCCACGTTTTTACCATCATAAGTTCCAGCGACGTGATACCATTTCTTTTGTTCTAACTCGGTTTGTCCGTAGAAACCGGGAGTGATTCCCTGCGTAGTCCAAATTCTAAATGAAAATCCGTGTTTCACCGGTTCACTACTGGATTGATCTTCCAGCAGATAAGCGCCATTTTTCCTCGGGCCCGTGTCAGAATCAGCGTCAACCCGAAACCAAGCGGCAATTGTCATTTCCTTCTTGACGCTGAGTAAGCTATCCGAATCTTTGACGTCAATGCTGCCACCTCCTTTAGCAAAGACAGCCTTACCAAACTTACCCTTTTCGAATTTAAAGTCTCCAGTTTCTTTTCCCTTATTGTCGTTTCCGGATGAATCCTCGTAATCGCCATCGAGGAGCCAAACACCAACTATCGCTTTATCATCCGGTTCTAGAGCCCATAAGGACGCAGATACAAACAAAGCGAGGCATACTGTAATATCTTTTCATCACATAACTCTCCTTTTAACGCAAAAAAACCCGACTGGTTATCGAGGTTTGATGAGTCTCAATTTAGGATCTCCAATCAAATTGTAGCATAATATTATATGTACTGTTTTCGCAAAATCAAAAAAAACAGAAAAACTTAATATTGAAAATTGAGTCAGGTATAATTTATATCCTGTTTTCTCAAAAACATCTAAGGAAGTATCAGATGAAAATTAATAAATCCTATTTTGACAAAATTAGGTTCGTTTGGCTTTTTTTTCTTATTCATGCAAATCCCCTGATAGGTGAGATTAATAGTGGCAACCCAATTGAATCAACTGCTTACTATTTGCAGCTAACACCACCTAGTGCTGATGGGATCGGTAAATTTTACTTTGGTCGTGAAATCTCGCATGTCATGGGACATCAAGGCGCTAACTGGTTAGAACGTCCTGAACGCGAGTTGGAGGAGCGACCTGATATACTGATCGAGTCACTAAATATAAAACCACAAGATGTCGTCGCCGATATGGGAGTTGGAACTGGATACATTGCTTGGCGTATGGCCAGAAAATTATCATCTGACGGTTTAGTCTATGGGGTTGACATTCAACAGGAGATGCTTGATTTGTTCGTTAAGAACATGACGGATCGAGGGTTTACAAATGTTAAGGCAACGCTTGGTACCATCATCAATCCCAAATTGCCACCGAACTCGATAGATCTTGTCATTATGGTTGATGTCTACCACGAGTTTTCACACCCGTATGAAATGGTGCAGGGAATCTGTCGCGCGTTAAAGGTCGGTGGACGAGTCGCTTTCGTCGAATACCGTGCAGAGGACCCCAGTGTGCCTATTAAACGTCTACACAAGATGACCGAACTGCAGGTGTTAAAAGAAGCCACACCCCATCCTTTGGAGTGGGTGGAAACAATTGATGCTTTGCCTCGTCAACACCTGATTATCTTTAAGAAAATTTCCTATCTAGAGAATAATTAAAGAACCTTTTAATCCATCAATAGAAACTGAAGGAGACTCATGTGCCGATCTTTACAGAGACGGAACTAACTCAGACCTGCTTGAAAATGCTGAAGAGCGTTGGAGTATCAAATACAGAGGCTGAGATTGTAACTAAGTCGATGGTCGATGCCAATCTGGTCGGGCACGATTCTCATGGGATCATCCATTTACCCAAATATATTCAGGGCATAACAGATTCCTCAATCCAGCTAGATGCAAAAGTAGAAACTGAGCGGGAGTCTCCATCTATAGCAGTATTGAATGGAAACTGGGGGTTAGGCCCCGTGATAGCAACACATGCGATGGAATTGGCGGTTCAAAAAGCTGGACAAACCGACATTAGTTCGGTAGCTGTACGTAATTGCAATGAAGTCGGTCGATTGGGAGGTTATGGTATAGTTGCAACAGAGCAAAATATGATCAGTATCATATCAGTTAATGATCATGGTGCAGGTCAGTGTGTTGTCCCACACGGTGGAATTGAAGCCAGACTTTCAACCAACCCGATTGTTTATGCTATCCCAGTCTTAGGTCGAGAACCAATTCTTTTGGATATGTCAACCAGCGTGGTGGCATCAGGCAAAGTCCGGATAAAAAAGAACCGAGAAGAGTCAGCACCTGAAGGATGGATTATCGATGCAGAAGGCAATCCAACAACCAACGTCGATGATTTTTATGGGCCTCCGCCAGGTGCACTGTTGCCTTTGGGAGGCATTGCTGCCCATAAAGGGTTCGGTCTCAGTTTTATTGTTGATATTTTGTCAGGTGCGTTAGGAGAGGCAGGTTGCAGCCAAGAAGGAGCATCCAGAATTGGTAATGGTTTTTTTGTCATTATCATCAAAATTGATAGCTTTACGGATTTTTCAACTTTCAGCCAAGAAGTTGACCGCTTTATCAGGTACGTTAAGTCTGCCAAAAGATCGTCTGAATCGGAAGAGATCTATCTACCTGGCGAACGTGGATTTCGCGAGAGAGATCGGCGCTGCCGAAATGGGATCTTTATCGAAGAGGAAACGTGGGAACAAATTCGGGTGACGGCAGAGGAATATCAGGTCAAGCTCGATTGAGAACTTGTCTCTTCCACAAAACAGATAGATCTAACAATCAATACTTGTTAGAATGTCCTTTAAGGTTTCAACGATTTGATCTGCTTCATCCAGAGTTAGAATCAGCGGAGGGGCGATAAAAATAATATTCTCTGGTTCATCAGCGGCATGACTGATCTTACCGATTAAAATACCACGCTCTTTCATCTGGCTAACAATTGTGCTGGTTTTCATTGTGTCCAGGTTGGTTTTGTCTGCATTAATTAATTCGACTCCAATCATTAAACCTTTGCCTCGAACTTCGCTGACAATGGGAAAATCTTGTAACAGTTTTAGTCTTTCTAGTAGATGGGTTCCAACCTTTGTCGCATTTTCCCACAGCCGTTCTTCTGTCAGGATTTTCAGGTTTGCCAGACCTGCCGCGCAGGTAACAGGATGGCCGGCATAGGTGCAGACTTGACCAAACTCTTGTTTGTCGCCAGGATCCCCCAAAAAAGCATTAAACACTTCTGTTGTCGCCACACAAGCAGAGAGTGGCAGATAACCGCTTGTCAATCCCTTAGCTAACGTAATAATATCAGGTTGTATATCCCAGTGTTCACAGGCAAACATAGTTCCTGTTCTGCCAAAACCAGTTATTACTTCATCAATTATTAATAACAGATTGTGTTGATCACAAATTTCACGCAGCTTTGAAAAATAATCATCGGGTGGAACAATTACACCACCACCTCCGATAATTGGTTCTGCTATAATGGCGATGACCGTTTCAGCGCCCTCCCAACGAATGGTACGTACAATTTCATCAACGCAAGTTGGATGAACGTGCTTAAAACCTGGGACAAGCGGTTCAAACGCCGTTCTTCGCGGAGACTGGCCTGTAGCCGACATGGAACCGTAAGTGAATCCGTGATATCCACGATAACGGCTAATAATCTTATAACGGTTTTGTTCCGGATACATTTGTCGTCCATACTGACGTGCGATCTTGATAGCTGTTTCGTTAGCTTCCGAACCACTATTACTGAAATAAACGTGATCTAGATTTCCCGGTAACAAGTCTGCTAATTGTTTGGCTAACAGTGTTGCAGGCATATTGATCTGTGAATGTGGGTAATACGGTAATTTTCGGATCTGTTGGTAAACGGCATCCGCAATCTCCTCTCGACCATAACCGACGTTGACATTCCAAAGTCCTGAGTAGGCATCTAGATACTGACGTCCGTCTGTGTCAGTAATTGTTGTGCCTTTTGCTTCTTCAAATATGGCAAGGTCAACCTGTTCCAGATTTTGGTGCTGAAAAAGTGGATGCCAAACATGATCTCGGTCGATTTTCCTATAGTCCTGCGAGGAAAGTTCTTCCTGTATGTTCACAATGATTCCTCTCTAAAGTGTTGCCTAAACTTGGGATATGAATCTTAAAATGAGATATTCTTGCTCAAAGCGAAGTAATCTGTGTTCAAAGAGTTATAAATACCTAAACTGAATACCTTGTTGGGTTCTATTAAGACGAAACTATTCTAGCATAGAGCCTAATTTCAAGCAATGCTTTAATACTACTGTGGATTTTTGTGTGTCAGTGACTTGGGCTATTTCAGTTTGATTGTAATTAGTTTACATCAAAGTATAAATCTGGTATCTTTTTCTTTGATCAACTGTTTACGGTTTCTGATTAACGTTCATTTGATTTTGGTTTGCCTCTTTTTGAGCGTTACCAGCGCGATTTTGTTCAGTTGAATTTACACTCATAGTATGTTGTGGTATGAATAATTTTTTGGGATGTTTCCGGATGAAAACAATTTTGGTTTTAGTAAAGGACTTGTTTCGTAGGTTACCCAGTATTCAGCCATAGCCTAACAGCATATTTAATGGAGGTTCGATTCCTGTGTTAATTTTGATCGGTACACTTTTCACTATTGCAATTAATCCTGTTGAAGGCCAAAATGCCGCAGAGGTCTGGCAATCGCTCAAACGTTTGAACACTACAGCAACAGCACTTCACACCACTGCGCATCCGGATGATGAGGATGGCGCTTTGCTAACCTGGCTAAGTCGAGGTCAGGGTATTCGTACCGGATTATTTTCGCTCACTAGAGGTGAAGGTGGAGCCAACCTCATCGGGCCGGAGTTGTTCGATGCACTTGGTATCCTGCGAACAGAAGAGCTACTGGCAGCTGCTCGGTATTATGATGTTGATCTCTTCTTTGGTAAGACAGTCGACTTTGGTTACTCCAAGCGATTGGATGAATCGATAGAAAAATGGGATCATCGCCTTTTACTTGAAGATACAGTGCGATTGATCCGAACTTATCGGCCTGAAGTGATTATTGCGAAGTACGCTGGTAATCCAGGAGATGGTCATGGTCAGCATCAAACCTCCGGAGTGATTACCCGAGAGGCATTTGGTATGGCTGCTGATCCGACTCAATTTCCTGAACAGATTCGTGCTGGGTTGCAGCCTTGGCAAGCAAAGAAATTGTACACCGCACGATCTCGACGGAGGAACAACGATACCGAACCATCCAACCTGCTGCGGATCGATACGGGAGCATATGATCCGCTACTCGGACAGTCTTACCATGAAATTGCGCGTAAGGGGTTGAGTTACCAGCGATCACAAGGAGCTGGACAACGGCAGGCTTCCAGAGGCAGTTGGTTTTCTTCACTTCAACTGGTCGATACTGTTTTGCCCGAAGATAAATTAGAAAAGAATCCTTTCGATGGTATTGATACAACTATTATGGGAATGAGCCGTTTTACCGAACAGAACGCTGATCTGAATGCAATGCTGGTCAAACTTCAGAGGTCTATCGAAGATGCCTTAGCTGCCTGTTCGCATCGGCAACCATGGGTTGTTTTGCCTTATTTGGTAGGGGGGTTGCGGCAGACACGGGAATTGGTCGCAACCGTTGACGTTACGGAACTTCAGGAATTTAATAAAAACCACCTGTACTTTCTGTTGAAAAACAAAGAGCAAGAGTTCATGGATGCCGCTAACAAAGCATTGGGCCTTTCGATAGAAGTACTAGTTGACCCACCGCCAGCCGAAGACGGTGCTCCCAGCTTTTTTCGCTCACCAGAAACGTTCAATGTCGCGATTCCAGGTCAGGTGTTTGCGCTGACCACTAAGGTGGTTAATCCGAGTCCGTTAAGGATTGAACCGATCCAAGCAACCCTTCATATGCCAAAGCATTGGGTAGTTCGCGCCCTTCAGCAAGATCTGCCCGCGCTGAGTCATAATGGTGAAGCCCGAGCGCGTTTTGAGGTACGTGTGCCTGAGGAGGCTAATTATTCTCGACCTTATTGGTCTCGCCAATCGGAATACCATGACGACGTTTACACGGTCGATCGACCAGAGTTTGCTCATCTGCCTTTTCAACCTCCGGAAGTCGTTGGTGTGTTAACCTATCGGATTGAAGGGGTTGAATTCAAAATAACCCAACCCGCCCAAACGGTGCAAATGATCCAGCCTTGGGGTGAACGCCGTCGGTTATTGATGGTAGCCCCTGCTTTCAGTCTAACAGTTTCTCCCTCTATCGGAGTGATTTCGGTTGAAACAGGGCAACAGACTTTTACGGCACGGGTTGAAGTTCTAAACAATGTCAAAGGGATTGCTGAAGGAAAAGTTCATCTTCAGATCCCAGAAAACTGGACGGTGACACCTAACGAACATCGTCTCCGTTTCACACATGAAGGCGAAATTCAGACTTTCCCCTTTCAGATTTCGGTGTCCCAAAATCTTGAAGTCGACGTCGATTATACTGTGCGAGCCATGGCTGAATACAACGGGAAACAGTACACTGAAGGGTATCAAGTGATTGATCATCGCGATCTGGAACCGCGTTACCTTTATCGACCCGCATCCATGGAGTTACACACAGTTGATGTCAAAGTCGAGCTGGGTTTGAAGATCGGTTATATCATGGGCGTCGGTGACAAAGTGCCGCAGGCATTAGAACAAATCGGTATCAAAGTCCAGATGCTCGGCAGCGAGGATCTGGCATCCGGTGATTTGAGTTCGTTTAATACAATTGTCATTGGTATCCGCGCTTACGCAGTCCGGACAGATCTGAAGGCCTATAATCGTCGATTGCTTGATTATGTCCACCATGGTGGGAATCTTGTGGTGCAGTATCAGACACCGGAGTTTGACGCGGCACCATATGGGCCTTATCCGTATAAAATGGGTCGACGACCGGAGGAAGTATCGGAAGAAGATGCTGAGGTCACGATTCTGGAACCCAATCACCCGATTTTCAAAAGTCCAAATCAGATTACGTCCACTGATTTTAACGGGTGGGTTGAGGAACGCGGTTCCAAGTTCATGACGGAATGGGATTCTGGCTACAAACCGTTGTTGCTGTGCCGTGACAAAGATCAAGATCCACAAAATGGTGGTCTGCTAGTGGCTGACTATGGGATAGGCACTTACACCTACACGGCTTATGCTTTTTACCGTCAACTGCCTGCGGGTGTCACTGGAGCCTATCGACTTTTTGCCAATTTAATTAGTTCTGGTAATAATTAGCTGAATTATGTCTACCTCTAGCCCTATAGCACCTGAAATACGAACCAATGGTTTCGCTATTTAATGAAACTTGACTTTAATCTCCGATCATCTGCTGTTTGGTTGTGTCAGATGCACTGGTAAATCTTCAGGAGATATCCGTTCGTCCGAACAGTCCATCGCGTAAAATTTCAAACAATCCGAAAATAAAATGCCATGCGACTGCACCTGATACGGCAAAACCCAGTAGCGTAAACGGCGTATGCTAAGCTATATAATTCATATGCGGATATAAGATGTCTCTTGAAAATTACGAACCATGATAAGGGACCAAAAACGAAAGCTGTAAAGCTGTAGACAATGCTATCAATTTTTTGCGATTCTCGTGAACTGTCCGAAAGAGTTCTTCTTTTAGACAGTACTTGGATACAAACTCCCAATCCTCTCTTGGCCAGATTTGTTGGTTGTTTTTCAAAATTTTCAGTTGGATACCGTCTCCAACTCTTTTTCTTTCTTTGTATAAGGAATGACGCTCACTAGCGGGAGAAAAAATATATCTGATGAGAGTAGATGATTCCTTGGTTATACGTTTTGACTGTATTTCTCTGTCAAATTTAAGGTTCAAATCATGTTGTTCCTTCAAGTGTCCAGTCCAAGCGATATGCCTTGTTTTTTCCGCGCTAAAGTTGTTCGCCATACATATTAGGAAAACAGCACATACTGTGTAACTCTCGAATGATTTAGATTGGTTACGGCGACTGAGAAGTGACAGAACAATCACAAATCCAACAATCAGAATAAGCGTCACGCTTTGATAATAGTATCCTCCTCTCCAAATGTCAGGCCAGGCAAGTGGATTATGACGCAAAAAAAGAAGCATAGTCATGAACACACAGAAAGCTAGTCCGGTCACAAGTATTGTCACTAACGCAATCATACCCGTTAAATCCTGTCTAGAATTTCTATTGGTACTAGAGGAACTATCGGCTACTTTCTTGATGCATAATAGAACTAATAGAATGTATGAAACTAATGTAATCATCCATGACAGCAAGTTACCGTCCAAGATGTTCCCAAAGACCATCTGAATCTGTAGCACCACCAATTTTAGTCCAGTCCACATACCTCCAATGTATGAAGAAAGATCCAGTTGCAGAAAAAAACTTAAGGAAGACCAACCACGGTCAGGGTAGTTTCCCCTAACGGACTTGATGATGTAGGGACATAAGCTGTAATCCCAATAAAGATAGAAACAGAAAGCTAACGTGAAGGATAAGGCAAATAATAGAATGCGCCAGTGGGCTTGTTTGTATGACAGGCGAATAATTGCCATTAAAAGACTCAAGCCGATTAACCACAAGCCGATAAGGACTCCTTGCTTATCTGTGATAAATGATAAAAAGATACCTAGAGGTAATAGGATATATAGGGCTATATTTTGCGGCTTAGCAGATGCTTTGAGACATCTGATGAAATATAGTATCCAAAGTGAAGCCCAGAACGCGGTAACGGTCTTACCACATCGAAAGTAAACTTTCTGCATGGCGAGCATCTGCGTTGAAAGAGGAAAGAGCATAGCCAATACCAAACAAGACTTCGGATTAAATTCAGCCAAAAACTCCCTAGTAATGAAATAGAGCATAATTCCAGTTAGAATAGTAAATGTTATTTGGGTAATACTGCGAAAGCCGTATGAAAAGATAGTGATTCTATTTGCCAGTAGCACCATTTGAGCATCAATGTACTCAAAGACATAACCCAATTCTCTCGCCTGATAGTTGTTCCAGTCAGTGTGTCTTGGATCAAAGAACTTTTTAATCTCACCCCAAAATCCTTCAGTAGATGGATTCCCGTAAAACACCAGAAAGGATTCAGTTTCATTGTGTATCATGGGCCGAGTGTTAATTATGTTGGTTATCCAGGTTATCACCAAAATTATTAGGACCAACTCGGTCAGAACTTGAGGTCTTCTAATGAACTTCCCTCTTAAATTTTGTATGATTGTGTTCATCCGATATTTTTTATTAAATACATTTAATGAGAGGAAGATAAATATTGATAAGAATGATCAAGAATAGCGCAATTATATGTTGACAAAGAACGAACAACAGCTTCTTTACCAGTTGTCTGTAACATTTAAGATTCCTCCCTTTGACTTCACTGATTGCTGATTAACATACTCAACCAAAAGATACAATACTGTTGAGGTGAAAGTGTATGAAGTATTTACTATCTTTAATGAATTTGGGATCTAAATCATATGGATTTTCATCGTATTGACAATACTTGTACCAAACTTGCTTCTCTACAATTGAAGTAGATAACAAGCTAAAAAAACTGTTAAAATATATAGTAAAAGTTTGTCAATTTATTATGTGAATGTCATTGAACACATACAGTAATTTTGAATCCATAGTCTGATTAAGGAGTAATTACCATGCCTTTAACCAAAGAACAACTGGATCAGTTTTACCGAGATGGTTTTATTATTGTAGATGATGTCTTTGACAAAAAAGATGTCGAAGCGGCCTTTATAGAAATGGAAAAAATCTTTTATGGTGAAAGTTTTAAGGAGTATCTCGCCAGGTCCGATAAAAATGGTATAGCTAAACCTGTTGAACCCAAAACAACAGGGGCGGTCTCTCATTATGGTGCGACACAATATGGCCGTCCTCAGTTTCCAACTGGAATTGAAGCCTTAGATCGGCTGATTGAGAATGATGATTGGCTTGATATGTATGAACAATGTTTGGGGACACAAGACTTGAGTTACTGTAATGGGCATCTGTTTCTACGATCTGGACCAACCGACAAAAGGCATGCCGAGCATTCATGGCAAGGATACCACATTGACAATGCGACAAACACTTTTTTACCACCGCATAGAGAAACGGGTCTGTATAATTACGTGAACTCCAGTATTTATCTCCATGACGTACCTGAGGATTGTGCCCCAATGAAAATTATCCCTGGCAGCCATCGTCAAATTATGGATTTGTTACCTAAACTTATTCGTGATGGGAATTGGGTTGGTCGCGGAGAAATTAAGGATATTCGAAAAGTTCCTGAATTTGCCTTGCCTGTTCCTGCTACAGGCAAGGTGGGAAGCGTTCGATTCAATAGTTCTTTCGGTGTACATGCTGCGATTCCGTTCGAAAACAAACGAAGGCAAAGAGGATACTCGACGTTTTCGTTCTGCAGAGCGGATACCAGCCAATGGATAAAGTTATCAAACTTGTGGCGTGAACAGGAATTCTCCGTTCCTTTTTGGAAAAATACTACTCCAAGGGTTCGTTCTTTGTTTGGTTGGCCTAAACCAGGACATCCGTATTATACGGCTGAAACACTTAATCTATTGGGTGAGTGGTATCCGGGAATAGATTTAACTCCTTATCAGGATCAGTTACGTACTGGAGAATGATTCACCATCTAAAGTGATTTCCATTGGCCTGATTACACCCATAACAAACTAATAAGGGAATAATTTCTGAAGAATCCAAGGAACTTTCGTCTCTTCGGCATATGCTGATGGAGTATGCCACCATTGTTGCTTACGTCCGACATTATCAGGATCGGTTGCTAGGAACTACTGACACTCTGTAATAAATATGGATGTCGCTGGCTCAACGGAAACGATCGGCCAAGATTTTATGGAGAAGGGACTACTAGTTTCTATTACGGAACAGCCGGGAGCAGTATTAATCGTCTACGAACGTCTCGAATGAGATTAAACCAGCGAGACTTCATTAGCTCTCCAGTGTGACACATTATATTAGGCTGATCAGACGCAGGTTAAGCTCGCAGATCTTTTGTCTCTACTGCTAGTCCCGAAAAAGTGTTTTTTTCGAGAACCAGTTCGGTAACCTTTTGACCAATTTGGAGTCCGATACGTTCAGCTGGTTCTCGTGTTTCAATGATCTGATTCTTCAGCAACATGATGGAACGAGTTTCACCTTGGATATCAATACCGATTTTTCCGCTATTAATAATTTGGTTGTCTCCCAGTAGATTGCGGTGAGGACAGCGTTCTTCATTCGGCTCGTTGCGAAAGATGACCCCCACTTCACCGTTTCCTTCGATCCGGTTTTTTCGGATAATATTGTCAGTGTCCCGATGACCGATAGAAACGCCGAACTGGAGGTTGTTGAAGATCCGATTCTTTTCGACCATACTATGCTTAACACCCCAACAGAAAAAGAGCCCGATTCGGTTACCTTCTAGGTGATTTTGGCGAATGATTGGTCGCAGCGAACCTGAACCGGGATGTAACCCCAGATCAGCGTTGTTCCTGCTGAGACAATTGGTCACAGTCACATCATGGCAAATCTGCCAGGAGATACCATCGCCATTATAATTCCGCGTTTCGACATTTTTGATATGAATGCTTTGACAGTTTTGCAGGAAAATACAGCCGGCATAGTTCCCATCCAGATGCTGGTTTTGAGACCTGTTTCCATCGAGAACAAGGTCGCAGATTTCCAGATTGTGAATATGTTCGCCAGTTAGGATGGGAAACAGCGTGGCGATCTGAGCTTGATGGTCGGTCCAGAAATTCTTCTCCAGTGGTTCATCAAGCCAAAACCGATTTTCCTGTCTGGCTACCAGTGTTCGCTTAATGACGTTATATCCATTATGATTGGGCGCCTCGGCTTTCAGGCAGACACCATACCCCACCTCAAAACCGTCGCTGTTGACTAGCGTCACATGATCTTCGTACCAATCTGCATCAGCAACCAGAGTTGTCTGGACAGAAGGATTCTTGATCAGTACTGTTTCGGTGCCGCTGCCCTGAATGCGGATATTGTTTCTCAAGTAGATGGCATTGTCGAGTTGATATTGACCGGGCAGGATCTTCAGCGTTCCACCACCCAGTGCTGCTAGATAATCGACCCCAGCCTGAATGGCACGATTATCTTGGCCATTGATCTCAGCACCGCTGGTGCCAACTGTAATGGAAAGCGAATGTTCCATGCTGACTCCTTTTTTCAATGAGCGTTTTCTGCCGTCTCAACCGATAGGAAGTGAGAAAGAGACAACAAACCAAAAAACTCTGCTATATTTAGCACTACCAAAAACTCTGTTTCAGATGAACCAACCAGAGACCGAGACAAAGTAGAATGAGGATGGAAGCGATAATTCTCTGTTTGACCAAAGAAACAGCCTCCCATATTTTCTGAGTATATTCTGGTAGAAACGCGCTCAGAATCGCTAATCCAAATAACAGAAATGAAAAAGGATGATATCGCCAAGCGGTTGAAAACTCTCCTTGGAAAATTGCCAAGCAGGCACGCGTCATACCACACCCGGGACATGGTATGCTTGTCACACTCTTAAAAACGCAGGGCAAGAAATGGACTGTCTCAAATGCCTGACCTGAAAGTCGAATATATATGCCTGCAAGAACAAGCAACATTAGAAACATTTTAGCCAACAGCATGGGATTAAGTGTCTGTTTTAACATAGAACCTGTTGATTTCGGCTTGCTGAATCGCCATTGACACGATGCTTAAACCAATTAGTGTCAGGATCAGGCATATCGTGGCAACATTGTTAACCATTAGGTTATTCTGTTCTTGAATTTCGACGATGCCTCGTGCCATTTTGTACTCGTTATATACTCCGTAAATACCGCACGTTATAATGCTCAGTAAGAACCACATACCGAAAGTATATTCACGTCTGTTTAACCAAAAATTCAGGACTTTCATCTGTTTGTATTGCCAAACAAGTCCATAAATACCACAGGTGATTATGGAAAGAAGAACGGCAATCCCAATGTTCATTCTTGGTTTTGCGCTAAGGTGCTCCTCCCATCTGGGTGGAGCACTATCATCGTTCATGTTATTATTCACCCTTAGACAGATTGAAGTTACTGCTAGGGTTTATTCATTAAAACGTGAGTCTCGACATCTTATAATTACATGAAAGTGAGAATTAGCAAATCTTGCAGGGAAATTTAACTATGAGCGTAGAAATTTAATTTGAGTGACAATTAGTCTGGCACCCACTATTTGTTATCTGCATATGATGAGAGACAACAATTTAAGATCAGGAGAATTTTAGCGATAAAAAGATGTTCCTAATCTTATTTAGTTATGGTTGTCTATCTAGACTGTTTACACTAATTGATCGGTCTTTCTTAATGTATCAGAGTATGATATATTGTAATAAATTGGAGTTCGACTATAGATCTTCCATGACCTGGCGAAATTTGGGATTGAGATGGTTGTGTTGATCATAAGCAAGCAAGTTGAGTCTTGATAGGGACTTTAATCCTAACTTATAATTGTTGGAAAAGTTTGTAAATGTATGTGTCAAAGCTCTTTTTTTATGTTGCTACTTATCTTGTATACAGTATGTTTGTCGGTTCGGATATTATCGCTCCAGAGGTTAATCGGGAAGATAAATTAAACCAGCAGCAGGATACTCCCTTTATTGTTTATGCACGTGATTATATGCAACCTTGTTTTGCTGATTATGTGCCCCATCGGGCTGAAATAGAAAGCTCATTTACTGTGGGGGTAGCTCAGAACGAGTATGAACCGATACAGGTAGGCATTTATGTCCCGTCACAACGTAAATATCCTTTGAGAAACGTTAGCCTGACAATCCACAGTAACATACAGTATGAGATAGGGTGTTTGTATTATTTGGAAACTGCTCGTTCAAGACAACTTGACCAAGGTCAGGTCTATGAAGGAAGGCGACCCGCCATGCCTGTATACCTGATACCTAAAAATAGAATAAATAAAATCGAACCGGGTCGTTCCGCTGCTTTCTGGATTACATTCCATCCGGATGCTACTGTACAACCAGGGCAGTATGAAATACCGACAACCATCTCAGTTGAAGGCGAAAAACCAAGGACATTTTCTCTGCATCTAACAGTGCATTCTCTCATTTTGCCTCGCCCAGATGCGGCCTTTGGATGCTATTACAGAATCGACCGTATTGCTGGATGTGATGTGCCAGTGGAAATTGAGGTTCCTTATCGCGGCAGAAAATATCAAGAAATGTATGCTCTGGACATGGCCAAACATGGTCACAATACGGTACAAATCACTTCATTCTTTCCCGGGTTTGGCACTGATAGCTACCAACAGTCTGGACGTGCCAAACCACCATCATGGTATCATCCCTGGTTGACGCTGATGGATGAATCCGATTTTACAGATGATGGTTTGATAGATCCCATCAGATTCATCGAAGAACAACTTGAAATTTATAAACAAGTGGGGTTAATCAGCCTAGATATTCCTATTTGGACTGTATCTGAGGGTAGTAGTAACAGGAAGGCTTTTGTTGCTGATACCCTGCGTCGAATAGTTATTGACAAAAAATATCCAGAGATATTGTTGTATCAGCGGGATGAACCTCCAGTTTGGCCCGATGAAACTTTTTCCAAGGAAGAAATTGAACATGTTAAACAGTTCAAGAAACTGGGAAATTGTCGCGGCGTTGCGGCCATGGGCGGATCTGCCGTTCTGGCTTGGGGACATCTGCATGATGTTTGGATTGTATATGGTGGCAGAATAACTCCGGAGATGGTTGCTGAAGCTGAAAGGCAAGGGGCAGAGGTCTGGACTTATCTCCACGATCTCCGTATTACCAATCCATTAGCACATCGCTACTTTGCCGGACTGTATACTTGGGGGTTGAGATTAAACGGGAATCTGGTTTACTGTTATCAACATGGTGAGGTTGGTCAACCCCATCCTGTCTGGTTATCCGACCAGCATCGACCATCCAAAGAGCAAATTTTAGGCTTAGTTATACCCAGTCAAAATGGACCAATTCCTGGTGTGGGTTACGAAGGCCGACGAGAAGGGATCGACGATTATCGTTATTTGCAATTACTGGAGTCAAGAATAACAGTCGCGTCTTTAAACTCTCCGATTAGAAACGAAGCGGAAAAATGGTTGACAGAGCTGAGAGAGAGAATCGTTCAATCTGCGATTGATGGCAAGTTGTTTAACCACGTCACAGTTTGGGATTTAGATTGGCTAAATCCTAGCCCTGACCTATTCCCTCATGACTATTACCAGATCAGACAGAAAACCCTACAGTACATCTCTCAGTTGGAGTATGTCTGCGAGGAAGATAGTACCGCGCAGATGCTTGGCTCAAGATCCTTTCCTGTTAGTGGGTTGGAAGGTACAGATTATGAAGATGAAAGTATCACCACCTGTATTCAAGCAATCGAAAACGGGGCTGTTGAATCAAAGAGATCTGCTGCCTGTGCCTTAGCTCTACGGAACTTTGGAACGGAGGAGGCACTGGAAGCGTTGGTATTAATGCTTGACTTTCCTGACGTACGCATACCGGCAATTCGGGCCATTCGATCCATGGGGGTACAGGCTATATCAGCGATGCCTGCAGTCGGCCGGTTACTGCAAAATACAGATCCCTTTATTCGAGCGCATGCTTTGCTAACACTAGAAGCGATAGGAATGAAGGCGGCTGAAGGTCTCATTAGAGGTCTAAAAGATCCTTTTCCTATGAATGCTTATTTGGCTGCTGTTTGTTTGGGCAGACAAGGAGAAGTAGCTATTCAAGCTCTACCTGCACTGCGTAATAATCTTAAATCTCCGATATATCTGATCCGTCAAGGGGCTAATAAAGCCATTCAGCAAATTGACAAAAAATAGTAGCTACACTTCTAGAACCTAATGAAATCAAGACGGGATACTTGGTGAAAAACACTTGTTACCATATTTTAAAATATGTTACTTTCTCCCGTTTGTCTTAAGGATAAGTTGTCTAATATAAAGCAACATGGACTGGAAGTTTGGTTTTTATTAAATATGGTCGTCTGTATTCGCTTTTTTTTCATAAGTGTTAGAAGATGAATTCGAGTATGAATCAGTTCCTTGTTTTTTTATTTATCTGTGTGCTAGCTATGGTGATTTCGCCTTTAGCAATACCAGATTATGTCAACATTACAAAGCAAGCTGGAATAGAATTTAAGCACAACAACGGTGCCTTTGGACAGAAGTATTTACCTGAAACAATGGGATCTGGATCTGCGTTCATTGATTACAATAAGGATGGATGGCAGGATATAATTTTGGTTAATTGTAAGGATTGGCCTGGACATCCGACTGGAAACAATCAGACTATGGCACTCTATCGGAACGATGGTGATGGGAGTTTTACAGATCAGACGCAGTTAGCTAAATTAGATATAAAACTCTATGGGATGGGAATTTCGGTTGCTGATTATGATAATGATGGGCATCAAGATTTTTATTTGACTTGTCTTGGTATGGATCGGCTTTTCCAAAATCAGGGTGATGGTACATTTGTTGATGTGACTGAAAAATCAAATATCAGTAATCCATATTTTGGTACTAGTTGTGCCTGGTTTGATTATGATAAAGACGGGTACTTGGATCTCTACGTGGCTAACTATGTCGAATGGTCAGTTGAAACCGATTTGTTTTGTACACTTGATGGGACTAGTAAATCCTACTGCACTCCAGAATCCTACCGGGGACAACCGAGCAAGCTTTTCAGGAACAGGGGGGACGGGACATTTAGCGATGTATCTAAGATTGCAAGAATCGCCGACCCAACCAGTAAATCACTTGGTGTCTGTACTTTTGATTATGATGGTGATGGATTGGTTGATGTTTTTGAAGCCAATGATACACAACCAAATAAACTCTATCGAAACAATGGTGATGGTACCTTCATTGAACAGGGAATGCTGGCTGGCATTGCTTATAACGAAGATGGCAAAGCCACAGGAGCGATGGGCGTTGATGCCGGTGACTATGATGGCAGTGGTACTGAGAGTCTGATAATTGGAAATTTTTCAAATGAAATGATTAACCTTTATCATAATGAAGGGGATTTTTTTATCGATGATGCTCCAGTTGCCAATATTGGCATGGTCAGTCTTTTAACATTAACTTTTGGGTGTTTCTTTTTCGATTTTGACCTTGATGGGAAACTGGATATTTTTACTGCCAATGGTCATCTTGAAAACGACATTAACCGCGTACAGAGTGAAGTTACCTATAAACAGTCTCCCCATCTTTTTCGTAACATCGGTAATGCTAAGTTTGTTGATGTAGCCAATCAAAACGCTGAGTTAATGGAACCAATTGTTGGTCGTGGCGCGGCTTACGGTGACATTGATAATGACGGCGATTGGGATCTTATAGTTACCAACTGCAATGGTCGCCCACGACTTTTCCGCAATGATAGACAAGCATCACATAACTGGATCAAGATTAAACTGGTCGGAGAGAAATCAAACCGTGACGGGATCGGATCAAAAATCATAGTCACAACTGAGTCAGGTTCCCAAGTACGCACATTGAGAAGCGGATCAAGTTATTGCTCGCAAAGCGAATTGTCAATAATCTTTGGCCTTGGTAATGATAGACAGATTCGTCAAATCGATATAAATTGGCCGAGTGGTCTGGTAACAAGCTTAACAGAGGTTGCGTTGAATCAATCAATTACCATCAAAGAGAACTAAGGTCATGAAAACGGCAAAAACAGGTACGTTGCTGCTAATTTCAGCAAGTACTCAAAATTATTGGTAAGTAAATGGAATCTTCAAGAAGAAGGACGGGGCTTGTTTATGATGAAAATTACCTTGAGCATGATACCGGTCATGGACATGTTGAACGGCCTGACCGGCTTAGGTCCTGTTTGCAATCTCTGAAACAATCGGATTTTTGGAATCAACTTCATCATATTGAGGCAACCCCAGCGACACTGGATCAACTCTGCTACGTGCATGATCGTGACCATATTGATCGGGTGAAATTATACTGCCAACGAAAAATGCCGCTTGACTACGACACTCCGGTGTCGAAAAAATCTTTCGATATCGCACTTTTAGCTGCCGGTGGTGCGTTACGTGCCGTTGACCGAGTTATTGCCGGCGACGTTGATAATGCTTTTGCTCTTGTACGTCCACCGGGACATCATGCTACACCAAATCGGGCAATGGGATTCTGTTTGTTTAACAACGTGGCTATTGCGGCACGCTACCTCCAATCTGAACACGGTCTGAACAAGATTGCAGTAGTTGATTGGGATGTTCATCATGGAAACGGCACTCAGGATATATTTTATGCGGATCCATCTGTTTTTTTCTTTTCCATCCATCAGCACCCGCTCTACCCCGGATCTGGTCTAGCCAATGAGACCGGATTGGAAACAGCAACTGGTACGACATTGAACTGTCCGGTGTCTTCTCATAGCGATATTAATGATTATATACACATCTTTGAAGAGAGATTGGCACCCGAATTGATTGAATTTAATCCCGATTTTATGTTGGTTTCATCGGGTTTTGATGCGCATCAACTTGACCCATTATCAACCATCAATGTCACAGCAGAAGGATTTGGAAACTTAACTGGTATTCTTTTGTCAATTGCTGATCAAGTTTGTGGGGGAAGTGTCGTATCCGTTTTGGAAGGTGGTTATGATCTTTCCGGACTATCTGAGTCCGTTGTGGCACATGTAAAACGTTTGATTAACTACGACATATTGTAGTACAATATCCGTCTATATGTATGGTAGCTTGAATAGAAAGGACAATTGATTATGGAGCAGATCAGGATTGGACACAGTCCGGATTCTGATGACGCTTTTATGTTTTACGCGCTGGCGAAGAAACTAATTCCGACCGATGGGTTCGAAGTTGTGCATGTCATTGAAGACATTGAATCGTTGAACAAACGCGCGTTGAACTCGGAACTCGAAGTCACCGCTATTTCCATACATGCTTACGCTTACGTGTCACAGGATTATGCCTTGATGCCCTGTGGGGCAAGTATTGGGGATCGATATGGTCCGATCGTGGTCTCAACATCTCCAATTGATCTGCATAATCTGTCAGGCAAAAGAATAGCTATTCCTGGTACGATGACAACCGCCTATTTAACGCTTCGGTTGTTTGAACCAGATTTCATTCCTGAGGTTGTCCCGTTCGACCAGATTCTCGATCATGTAAAACAGGGGAAATCAGATGCTGGGCTAATCATTCATGAAGGTCAATTGACATATCAGAGTCAGGGATTTCACAAAGTTATAGACTTAGGAGAATGGTGGTATCAGGAAACTGATCTGCCCTTACCATTGGGAGCGAACGTAATTCGTCGAGACCTTGGTCCGGAGAAGATTAAGAAAATCACATCTTTGCTGAGACAGAGCATTCAATATTCTCTGTCCCACCGTCAAGAGGGATTGGAATACGCAATGGTTTACGCGCGCGATATGGAATCCGATTCCACTCTAGCGGATCGTTTTGTTAGTATGTATGTAAACGATTATACGCTAGATTATGGACAGAAAGGTCGAGCGGGTGTCCACGAATTATTAAATCGCGGTTATCAGTCTGGCGTAATTACATCGCTAGCTGATATTGATTTTGTAGAACTTTAATGATTTAGATCAATGCAACGCAAAAAGAAACAAGAAGAGCGGAATAGATCTTTCCTCGGTGTTACTTTCAGTTGTTGTAAAGTCTATACACGAATTCATATCAATAGAAAAAGAGACGCTTATGTTGGTTGGTGTCCCAAGTGTTGCAGAAAAGCTGAGGTTAAAATTTCACCTTATGGAACCAAATCCAGGTTTTTCAGTGCTAACTGACTTCATCTTTGGTCATCAACCTAATTAATTGCAAGCATTCTTGATTGTAATTAATCAGGTATTCTGTCGTTTCGACTGAGGAATTGACACTCTAGAATGAGTCTTGTTTTGATCTTTTTAGTTGAGGAGAGGATTCTTGAAGGTACGTTTTTGGGGAGTACGTGGTTCAATCCCTTCACCAGGACCAGAAACAGTTCGCTATGGTGGTGATACAACTTGCATAGAGATGAGAGTTGGTACGGAAACTATCATATTTGATGCAGGTTCCGGCATCCGCCCATTGGGACTGAAACTGCTTGGTGAGGCTCAAGGCGCGCCTATCAAAGCACATCTGTTTATAACCCACACTCATTGGGACCATATTCAAGGGTTCCCGTTTTTTGTCCCTGCTTTTATTCCAAATAATCATATCATGATTTATGGTGCCGACCATGAAACGATGACGCTTCCAGAACTCTTCTCTGGACAAATGGAAAAAGGGTACTTTCCCATTCCAATTGCGGCCATGGAAGCAGAACTCGAATTTATTCCAATATCTGAAGAGACGCTTAGAATTGGTGATATTGAAATTTCATCTATGTTTGTCAACCATCCAAGTATGGCATTCGCCTACCGTGTAGATTGCAATGGGCGTTCTTTTGTCTTTGGCGGGGACCATGAGCCATATAACAACATGTTATCATATAGCAAAATAGCGTACCAAGTCGACGGAAAACAGTTGGATATTGAAGAAAATGGGAAAGAAAAATTTTCTAAGAAACTGGATGAAAAATTAGCATCCTTTTGTCAAGATGCTGATTTGCTTGTTTTTGATACTGCCTATACCTTGGACTTATATCAGCAACGAGAAGGGTGGGGGCATTCTTACCCGGAGTATGCAGTTCATATTGCCAAGATGGCAGGGATAAAACGACTCGCTCTCACTCATCATGATCCAACTGACACCGACGAGAAGGTGGACGCAAAAGTAGAAAATACCCGCCAGTTTATCAAAGCATCCAATTTGAGCATTGAATGTTTCGCCGCGCAAGTTGCGCTTGAAGTAAGCATTGAGTAACCTGCCTGACTTTTAGCAAAATTTCTTATCACAGAATGTATTTGCTCAAATCCTGATCTTTGACAATATCTGATAACTCTTGGTCTACGTATTCTGACGAAATGGTAATTTCTTGGCTCTCAAGATCGGGTGCCTCAAACGAGATGTTCTCAAAGAGCTTTTCCATAATTGTATGCAGTCGACGTGCGCCAATATCCTCGATAGATTCATTGACCTGAAAAGCTAACTCAGAAATACTCTTTATTGCATCATCCGTCATTTCAATCTTAATCCCTTCTGTTTGCATCATCGCGATATATTGTTTTGTCAACGCGTTTTTAGGTTCGGTTAGAATACGTTTCAGATCTGATTGGTCTAGGCTTTTTAGTTCAACACGAATTGGGAATCGCCCCTGTAACTCGGGAATCATGTCCGAAGGTTTTGCTGAGTGAAATGCCCCTGCTGCAATAAAGAGGATATGGTCCGTCTTTACCATTCCGTGTTTAGTCATTACATTGCAGCCTTCAACAATCGGCAATATGTCGCGCTGGACTCCCTCACGAGAAACATCTGGACCGGATGCTGACGAAGATTCACGACCAGCAATCTTATCGATTTCATCCAGAAAAACAATACCTGAATTTTCGACTCGGCCAATTGCTTCACTGACAACTTTGTCCATATCAATTAGTTTTTCAGCTTCTTCTTGAATCAGGATCTCGCGTGCTTCAGTAACAGTCACAAGTCGTTTTTTGGTCTGTTTCGGCATCATACTTCCGAAGACGTCTTTAAAATTGATGTCCATTTCTTCGATACCACTGGGAGAAAAGATCTCAATGAATGGCATCGTTCGGTTTTTTACGTCAATTTCGATCGGTTTATCTTCGAACTTGCCATCTTTCAGCATCCGACGAAATTTCTCTCGCGTTCGAGAATACCTTTCGTGTTCTGGATTCGCCTTTATTTCCTGCTGACCTGAATCCAGCCTGGCATTTTCGTTTTGATTCTCTTCTTCTATCAGAAAATCACCGATCTGGATTTCAAATTGAATTTCGTCATCATTCTGATCCTCTTCTACAGATTGATCTTCTGTTTCTACAGATTGATCTTCTGTTTTCTCCTCAACTTCCTCTTTTTTATCCGGGCGTGCGGGTGGCGGTGGTATCAGAAAATCCAGTATACGCTCTTCAACCAGTTCAATTGCCTTTTCTCTTACTGTTTCAGCCTGTTCGGCTTTTACCATGTTAATTGATAGATCGCTAAGATCACGGATCATTGATTCAACATCACGACCAACATAACCAACTTCTGTGTACTTTGAGGCTTCGACCTTTATAAAAGGTGCATCGACCAACCGAGCTAACCTCCGAGCAATCTCTGTCTTTCCAACACCTGTTGATCCGATCATAATGATGTTTTTGGGAGCGACTTCATCTTGCATGTCGTCCTCTAGCATTTGACGACGTATTCGGTTACGAAGTGCAATTGCCACTGAACGCTTGGCTTCGTCCTGCCCGATAATATATTTATCTAATTCCTCAACGATTTGTTTGGGTGTAAGTGTTTCTAGTAACTTGTTCTGAGAAGGTGAAGGTTTACTCATAACCTACACGAACCTCCAATTCACCTATGATTTGGGTTATTTTGTTAATTTTTCAATCTCAATCTGATTATTGGTATAGATGCAAATTTCACTTGCAATCTTGAGCGATTCGGACACAATTTCAACTGCGCTCAATTCTGAATGTTGTATTAAAGATCTGGCTGAGGCTAGAGCAATATCCCCACCGGATCCGATTGCCAAAACCCCATCATCTGGCATAATGAGATCCCCATTACCGGAAATTAAATAGGAAGTATCAGCATCAGCGGCGATCATCAAAGCCTCCATACGTCTGAGGATGCGATCTGTCCGCCATTCCTTGGCAAGTTCATGCGCTGCTCTTTGAAGATGCCTGTGCTGCTCTAGTTTATTTTCTAGCATTTCGTATAGTGTAAGTCCATCCGCAGCTGACCCTGCAAAACCAATCAGCACACGATCGTCGTAGATTTTTCGGATTTTTTTAGCTCCATGTTTAACGATAGTATCACCGAGCGTTACTTGCCCGTCACCACCAATAGCAACACCACCATTTCTTCTAACGGTGATAATTGTTGTTGATTTAATCATCTTCTTCCTTCTGTATGATCTCTTTATTCTAGCGTCCAATGCCTAATCGATCAGCATGCCAACTTGGAAGCCCTTCTTTACGGATTTGGTCCTGCGCGCTACGAATATCGTACTCAATTCGTTTCCAGTAGATCACTTTTTCATCGGTATCAAGAATTGCGATACTTGCACGTGAGTCGAGGTCTCGCGGTTGACCAACTGCTCCAGGGTTGATCAGGTACCGCTTTTTCTTTGAAAGAGGATAGTAAAAATCACTCTCTGGATAAAGTGTTGAAACTTTAGTGTCGATCGAATGCATCACCGCAATATGCGTGCGTGCAAACAGAGTAATCCAATTCTTGAATTTCCGAAATTCCCTTTTTACATCTCTTCGGCTTAAGATGTAAAAATCTTTGCTATGAGGGCTACCGTGCGTAATCTCAATACCGTCTTCAATCTTCATCAATCCGTTATTAAATGTGCCTAAGTATTCTTTGTTGCCGGACGTAACCTGTTGTCGAGTCCATAAAATGCTGTAGCGTGCATGCGTCTGGAAATCGATTGCCGGCGCGTTATCAACAACAATCCGATCATGGGTTCCACAAACCGCAACGTGCAATTTGATCGTTCTCAATAATTCAATAGTTTCATTCGGTTGTGCACCATACCCAACAAGATCCCCCAAAAAAAGGGATTGATCAACCCTTTCTTGCTTTAGTACAGATAAAATGGCTTTTAAGGCCTCAAGATTCGCGTGAACATCAGCAAAAACGAAGTAACGCATGGAATCCCCAACTTCAGATGCAATCTATTTTCCTACTGTCAAATTTAACTTTTTGGTTACGAATGAATGGAAAATGTCATTCAAGTATCAGATTTGATTTGGAAATAGTATGAAGGCAAACAACGTTGATCTTCAGCAGTTGGGACAAATTGATGTTCTAACATTTATCGAGTAGACTTTAGACTCTTTGCAAACAAAATTAAATGGTGATTCCTTACAATAAACAAATTCACGCTAGATTAAGTATCACCAACATGTTGATAGATTAGAGCCATGT
The DNA here is from genome assembly GCA_012963885.1 of Candidatus Poribacteria bacterium. GTDB lineage: Bacteria > Poribacteria > WGA-4E > WGA-4E > UBA9662 > UBA9662. The sequence goes on from DTUY01000218.1 coordinate 107,469, forward strand.
ACCATTGATTGGTTAAAAAATATACCTTGCTGTACTTTCGTATAGACAGACTTGATTATATCAGAACGCTTTAACAGTCGCAAGTAGAAAGTAACTAAGAACCCGACTGAAAATTTGCAATCATTTTACCGTCTGTTAGATCCCAAATCCGTATTATACCATCACGTCCTCCACTAACGAGAAAACGGCCTTCAATACTGAGATTGACTGCGTAAACTTCATCGTCTGGTTGATTGAATTCAAAGAGTTTATTACCCGATTGAAAATCCCAGACAATAACCGAGTGATCAGCACTTCCTGAAACAATGATTACTTGGCCATTAAAAACCCCGCAGTCAACTGCGTAAACCGGACCATTGTGCTCATAATAAACACGGTTCAGTATCCCACGTATACCACGATCTGATTCGATGATCCGCCAAGAACGAACAACATGATCCGTTGAACCGGAAACGATTAGGTTATCAGGACCAAATCGGACGGTATTCACTGCACCATCATTTTGATCAAAGCTGACTACCACAAGGTATGTTTCGGCAGACCAGATCTTGATGGTCTTGTCTGCCCCAGCAGTTGCAAAGTATTTGCCATCGTGACGAAAGTCTGCGGCTAAAACCCGATCAACATGCTGCGTTAAGATTTGCTTTTCTCCATTGAACGAAATGTTCGTTAGTATTACTGTTTTGTCCATACTGGCGGTTACAATCTTTTCGCCAGATGGGCTAACTGAGATGGCTTCAATCGTGTCTGCATGGATTTGAATATTTTGATATGGTTCAGAGTCATCGTCCAATAACCAAAACTTCAACTCACCAAATCTGCTTGGCGATCCACCAGCGGCAACAACACGATCCCCTCCATTTAAAAACATCACCGATCTTACCGCATCGGCGTGATCTTCAAAGGTCTTCACAGTTTGTCGCGTTTGCAAATCCCAAATTTCTAACCACTGATAGGTGCCAACAGCAAGCAACTTGCCATCAGGACTAAAATCAACGGACTAGATCGGAGAAACCGGAGCGCTTACACAAATGCCGCTTAAAAAAAGAAAAAGTATAATTGTAATTCTTATCTTCATTTTGTTTTAACTTTATTGTTTTCAACTGTATTGGAAATTATAGTCTCGTATTGTGCTAGTTTCGCCAAAGGTGTCAAACTGTGAACCAAGTTATCTTTATCGTTTCAAAACCTGTAGATTTGTGCTACAATTTTTTATTATAACATATAACAACTGTTCATCAAGATTGCTGATTTTTAGATGATTTATTACCTGTTTTTTGAGTCTTTGCGAGAATATTTCCCACTATTTAATGTCTTCCGTTATATTAGTTTTCGGGCAATTTACGCCACAATTACTGCTCTTGTTATTTCACTCGTTTTCGGTCCGTTTGTTATTGGCAAACTACAGCAATTAGAGATTAAGCAGTTTATTCGTGATGATGGTCCTGAAACGCACCAAGACAAAGCTGGTACGCCTACAATGGGAGGCATGCTGATTCTAGCGTCAGTGCTAATATCGGTATTGTTGTGGGCACGCCTGAATCAACCTGCAATTATTGTACTAATCCTCAGCGTTTCTTGGTTTGGATTACTTGGTTTTATCGATGATTATCAGAAGATTACAAGGCAGCAATCTTTTGGCCTCAGTGTAAAACAGAAGATTCTGTTACAGTCTCTCGGTGCGCTGGCAATATCAATTTATCTTTATTACACTGATAGTTTATCAAGTAATGGAACTTCTAACACTGCTCTTATATTTCCGTTTTTCAAAAATTTTCGGCCGGATATCGGGATTCTGTTCATACCATTTGCCTCGATTGTTATTGTTGGGGCATCGAACGCTGTCAACTTAACAGATGGACTGGATGGTTTAGCAATCGGATGCGTCATTTTTGTGGCTGCAACCTTTGGAGTGCTTGGCTATTTGACAAGCCATCAAAGGTTGGCAGATTACCTTGATATTGCACATCTTCCGGAAAATGGGGAAGCGGCAACGATCTTTTGTTCGGCACTTATTGGCTCTGGGCTTGGTTTTCTATGGTACAATTGCCATCCCGCACAAATTTTTATGGGAGATACGGGTTCACTGGCACTTGGTGGTGTAATTGGTACTATTGCTCTGTTGGTTAAACAAGAGATTTTGCTTGTTATCGCTGGCGGGATATTTGTCGTCGAAGCAATGTCGGTTATTTTACAAGTTGGCTCATTCAGAATCCGCGGAAAGAGAATTTTTAAAATGGCTCCGTTACATCACCACTTCGAGCAGGTTGGTTGGAAGGAAACAAAAGTTGTCAACAGATTTTGGATTATCGCACTCATTTTGATGTTAATTGCACTAAGTACGCTGAAAATCAGATAGAAAATAAGATCTTGAATCAAATCTAGGAGGGAATTGTGGCGATTCCGGTGATTCATGTTGGATGTACAAATTTTGCGCATGGAAGGTTACAAGCGTTGGTCAATTGTGATGGACTATATCCTGCTGCTTGTGTAGACATAGATCTAGATGCTGCACGAGAGGGTATCAAGAGTCTGGACGGTGATGTGCCTGATGGGCTTGCGGATCGGATTTATCCGTCTATTACTGAAGCTTCTCAGAACCATAAAGCGCAGGCATGTTTGATTTATGCATCAACAACTGCCCATGTCGAGCTGGTGGTTGAAAGCCTTGGTCTTGGCTTACATACGCTTTGTGTTAAGCCAATTGTGACAGATCAGTCTGAGTTTCGTGAGATCATGGAAGCCCACAAAAGAAATCCGAAGCTTGTGTTGGTTCAAGGCCAGAATAAACGGTGGAACCCAGCCGCTGCCAAAATGCGTGAATGGTTGTTTGAAGAAAATGGAATTGGCGAAATGCTTGGTGGCGAATGCCGCTTTTGGATCCGGCAAAATCTGCACACAGGACCTCACTCCCGTCAGCCTGATGCGTTCGTAGAAGGCTTGTTCTTTCATGCTGGTACCAGCCATCAACTTGACCAGTTAGTGGCTGCTAAGGGAACACCTAAGTATGTTATGGCTCGGGCACATAGACGGGTAGATTATGAATTGGGTCAAACCGGTGTCTGGGGAACTGCGGGTGGTCAAGCGCTACTGGAATATGAAAATGGTGCGTGTATCAGTTATACTGGCACACGGGCCTCGCATGCCAGAACACCATTTGGTTGGAGTGGCAGCTGGACATTTCACGGTACTAACGGAGACATTCGTCGAGATAGCGGTCACCTTCAGCTTTTCCGAGAAGGCGAATGTATTGAGGACCTGGAACTTCAAGATCTGCATCCGGGGCTCATTGAAGACGATCGGATCCAATTTGACGCGTTTGCCCAAGCAATATCAACAGGCAAAGATCGGTATTGGATTCAGGAGACATCACTCGGTACATGGCTAACTATGGAAGCGTGTAACGCCTCCGCTCGAGGACATGAACGAATCGATCTGGATGAGCTCCGCTCAAGCCTGATTGACTAAGAAATTAATGGTAAGTCACATTTTGGGTGGGAAAATTTCGAATATTGTTCTTGCTTCTGCTTCGCCACGCAGGGCGCAATTGCTACGCCAAATTGGACTGGAATTCCAGATTCTGCCAAGTCAGATTAATGAACCAAGCATTGGGAGTCAACCTGTCGACACCACGAAACATATCGCTTATGAAAAAGCAAAGGCCGTTGTTGATCAGGTAGAATCTGGGCTTATTATTGGCGCTGATACTACGGTAGTTATGGATCAGGAGGCATTTGGCAAACCCTCCAGCTGTCAGCAGGCGGTTGAGTTTCTGAAAAAACTCAGCGGAAACCTTCATCACGTAATTACTGGTGTCGCTTTGATAGATCTCAATCGAAAAACTGAAGTTATATGGTCTGAGACAACTTCAGTTTTTTTTCGTCGGTTGCGAAGTGAAGAAATAAAAGCGTATGTAGCAAGCGGTGAAGCAAATGACAAAGCAGGTGCCTATGGGATTCAAGGGAAAGCTGCTGCTTTTGTTGAAAGAATAGAAGGTTGTTACTTCAACGTAGTCGGGTTGCCCCTAGCTAGTTTAACTGAGAAATTATACCAGATTCGCTAGACGTAATTCTTACAGTCTCTCATCCTTAACCTTGATTTGTTGACGCATGGTATTATACCAATTGTTGTAGGTAGTACTCTTCTTAGATTGAAGCAGGGATTTTCGAACTTTAGCTTGTCCAGCGACTTCATTTTCTAGCTTATCCATCTCCGGTTCTTCAATCTCTGTCAGCTGAATGATAAAACAATCACTATTTCCTTGTATTGGACTGTGAATCTCGCTTGCCTCCATTTGAAAGGCGCTAAACATGGCTTCGCTTGAGGATCCCATGTTTGAGATATAATCGCTGGTGGCGGAAAGTGCAAATAACCCGCTCTCTTTGACCTCCAGTTGTTGCCGTGATACGCCTTCAGGAGCTGTGTACTTACCTGCTAGATCTTCAAGGGATTCACCGTCAGTCAGTTGATTAAACAGTTTTTGGGCATCTTCCAGTGCCAGTTGTTTTGCTTTCTCAGTTTTTAAATCATCAATGATTTTATCCTTAACATCTTCGAAGGAAGGAATACCGGCGATTTTCTTATCGGTAACTGTAGCGACGAAATAGGTTTCAATGTCTCCAGTACTCTTTTTTATTTCAATCAGATCAACACTGTCGACTTCCACATCAAAAACCTTGTCCAACAGGTCGCCGTAAGTCCATTTTGATCCGATATTTGGGATTGTGCTGTCATCCTCGGTAAAAAATCCTGTTTCTTCTACTACTAGCTTTAACTCAGCGTATATCGCATTTTTAACCGCTTCATTGTAACCATCCATATCAACGTCGAATTCGAGTTCCTCTGCTAGCTGTCTTGCCTCTACACTTCCTTTGATCTTGATTAGTTTGTCTTTGATATCTTTTTTTACTTCGATGAAAGTTTGTGGTTGGCTTTTTTTATCCTCAAGTTTAATAATATGATAACCAAACTTTGATTCCACCAAATCACTTACCTCACCAACTTCGAGTTCATCAAAGCATGCGCTTTCAAACGGCGGCACCATTTTTCCACGTTCAAAATAACCAAGTGAGCCACCATTCGGCCCTGAAGGCCCTTCGGAATGCTCTTTGGCCAGATCAGCGAAATCCCTGTCTTCATCGATTGCTTTTTTGACAGTTTTTAGTAGTTCTTCCGCTTCTCTTTTGATTTCTGATTTCTTGTTATCATCAGCGTCATCCGGAAATTTTTTAAGGATATGGCTAGCTTTAACCGAGGTGATTTCTGAATACCGGTCTATGTTGTCATCATAATATGTTCTAACGTCATCGTCTGAGACAAAATCCTGCGAGGAAATCTTAAGGAATTTCAGATTGATTTGATCTCTCTGCCGGTATTTTTCGGCATTCTGGTTGAAATATGTTTTGGCCTCCTCATCGGCTACTTCCGTTGCATTGTTATAATCGGAATTCCGGAACTGAATAAACTTTAGCTTTGCCTTTCGGTTCTGGCGACGGTACTCGTTTTCGACCTCCAAGTTTGTTACCAATTCCAGACCTTGAATCTTCTCCCTTAACTTAGAATTGCTCAGCTGAATCCGAATCTCATCACGGTATAGGGCTCCAACCCCCTGACCTGCATAAAGATTGTACGTCGATAGCCAACTTGAATCATTTTGAATATGACGTTCTACTACCGCGTCATCAAGCTTGATATTTTGGCGCAACACTTCCCTCATCACAAGTTGATCAATAACCTGATTTTCTATTGTTTCTCTGTCAAGTTGTGAACTACTTTGGTTCTGCTGTTCCTGATAGCGGGTGGCATTTGAAACGAAGTCCTCGAAACTCCGTCGCGTAATTTCTGTGTCACCAATTTTGAGTACGGTTTCTTCTCCTAAATTACCTGTTCGTCCGAATAACGCATCTAGAACGTTGAAGTTGCCTTCGATAAGTAATACCGTACCCCCAAGGAAGAGGATGGTAACTACTCCTATCATAATTTGGGCAATACCCTTTTGCCTAAGAAAAACAATCATTTAAATTTTGCTCCTATTGGCATTGTCTTGAGACTTACTTTCAAATTACTCGATAAATTCCGGTTTTAGCTAGATGGAAATTCTGAATAAACTAATTTGAATCAGCAGAGAAAATCAGAATAACACGTGTATGAATTAAGCAGATTAATTCACTCAACAAATCAGATACGCTATGATAGCATTAAGGAATTGGGATTTTCAACTCAAAACATTAGTCCTAATCCAATCAAATCATAATACTTTTACTCTATGTTCAGGTGGTGGTCAAACTCATTTTTTTATGCCATAGTTGTCGAATTTATCTTACCTTCTGATGAAAACTCTAAGTAATTTAATCTGCAAATGAGATGCTTTCAGTCCAAGCATACTTGAATCTCATTATTCAGGGTGTGGTAACGATTTTCATCCAAAACAGAGTTGGCAGCAAATATCGTGAATCGTAGGTGTTACATGAGCTGATGTGATTGACGTATTCGCAATCCCAAATGACGAACTGACCTTGGTGAACACCGTAGTGGTTGATGGTAATTTCGTGTTTGACCATGAAACTACCTTATGTTATTTTACTTTGGTGCGGGGAGTGTTCAGATTGAGTGTCTATAAATTGCTTGGATCCAGTCAAAATCGACATAACTAGGTATTTTTAGGCTATTAAAATATGAAGAGGTATAATGAATCCCATTGGGAATGATTGTAGTGATTCCTTATTGGCGTTAAGCAATATATTTTGATTTTATAGTTAATGAGCAAAGACGTAATGTTGTTAAATAGGTGTTACACTAAGCGTATAATCAGTAAACATAAAAGGGGTTGGAATGAAAATCGTAGTTTATGGTCATCTAGCAGAGGATCTGCAACAGATGATTCGGGAAGCCATGGATGGTAATACCGCGATCTTTCCAGAATCTGAAGAAGCCTTGAGGAAAGAGGGGGCCGACGCAGAAATTTTCTATGGATTTTGTCACGAAAGGATCTTTCAATTTCTACCTAGTCTCAAGTGGATTCAGTCCTCCAGTGCAGGAATGGATGGACATCTGTATCCTGCTCTCCGAGATAGTGGAGTCCTATTGACCAATGCGGCGGGACTATACGGTTCTCACGTGGCCGATCAAGGATTTGCTTTGTTACTCAGCTTAACACGTGGTATACATCATTTTGTTCGTAATCAAGATCAGAAGATATGGGGTGGTAGTAAATCCTCGATGATTGAGATTGGTGGTTTCACCATTGGCATTGTTGGTATGGGCGGAATAGGGCAGTATATGGCTAATCGTGCCAAAGGTTTTGATATGTACGTTATTTCCGTCGATGCCTATCGAAAAGATAAACCGGACGTGGTCGACGAACTGATGCCGATAGAGCAACTACCTGATTTGATGCACAGATCGGATGTAGTAATGATTGCTTGTCCTTTGACAGACGAGACCCGCAGCTTGATAAATGCAGAAAATCTGTCTCAAATGAAACCTACGGCTTATTTGATCAATGTTGCTCGCGGACCAATTGTCGACGAATTGGCACTTATCGATGTTCTGCAACGGGGAAAAATTGCCGGCGCTGGTTTAGATGTCACTGAGATTGAACCGCTTTCTCAGGAAAGTCCATTATGGGAACTGGATAATGTGATTATCACGCCGCATGCCGCTGGCGGTTCGCAACATCGACCTCGTCGGACAGTTGAGTTCTTTTGCCAGAACTTAAGACGGTATTTTAACAAAGAACCCTTGCAGAACTTAGTTGACAAAAGACTGGGATTCTAAATGCATTGATAACTTCTTCTTTTCCGTTTCCCTTTAATTACTTTCCATTAGAATCTATTAAAGTGTTATAGGTGATAATTTTCGGATGGGGAGTTAGAAATTGATACCATCATACAGTTCATCAATACGTAGAGGATAAGAACCTGTTTGGGAAAAGTAAGGAGTTGAAATAGTAAGAAGTTGCATGTGACATTTATGGAGAGAAAAAGCCTGGGTCAACCATGGAACAGAAGAATGGTAACACCGATTTGACAGATCGACAATGGCAATGTCTGTAGCCCTATCTGCCAAGTTCCGACCTACGAGGAGCCCCTCTGGTCCGATGGGATCAATGGCTGATTCTCAATACCATCTGCTACCTGGTTACTACTGGTAGATGCAGCCCAAGGATTTTCATGTTCGAGTAGGTTGTAATTCCAATCATACAGTCTCGGAAATTGGTTCCCTTTGATACTACCTAATTGGGTTGGTTAGCTGACACAAGAAAACAACTACAATCATCCTTTAACCCATTGGCAAATCACCCACCAGATTATTCATTGACTGGGAAAGGCGAGCAGTTGATTATTCGTAGATAGTCTTTTATACGAGTGGGTTATTGTCTAAATGCAAAATTATGGCTAGCTGGTAACGGAGACCAAAAGGTAAATGGCCAGAGGGGATTCTAAAATGATTCGGTATGCGCGAGTCAAACCATCCTGACAACTTGCTATCGATGAAAGTAACTTCTCGAGCAGCTGGTTGACTTTACAATTATAAGACATTGATTTACCTTGCAAGAAGTTTTTTGTTATTATGCAATAACATAAACTTAAATTTTTTCAGGATCTGCTTTTAGTTCCTGAAGTATTGGTTGGATAATCGATTAAATTTGATTACTAACAATTTCGATGAAGTAAGGGGATTACAAATGACTAAGTCAACATGTTTTTGCTATCGTATTTGTCTTATCTTGATAGTAACATTGGTAGTTAGCCCTTTGGCTTTAGCACTCCACGAGCCAAAGAAAGGCCCAAGCGAATGGCGTGGGTACAAATTTAAGGAACAGGACATAAAAAAAGCTAAAGATGAATGTGATGATGGAGGTAAACCGCTACCAGAGTATGTGCCGACAGTACGGGATGGGGAACCCAATCTTGCCTTGCTTGAACAAGGAGGCTTTAAAGTTCTAAATACAATTGCAGGTTGGTGCCCCAAACGTCATTGCGACAAGTACATTAATGATGGTTTTTACAACAATTGTCGCGGTTGGATTATTGGTGCTCTACCGTCATGGGGCCAAATTGACATCGGTAGTGTGGGGACAGTCAATCGGATATTTATGGGTAGCGATCATTCGCAAGGCTTTGCGGATCGTACTCCAGCTGACTTTGATATCTTGGTTGCAACTACCAAAGCCGCTGAGAAGTCAAATGCGGCCACTTGGACAAAGGTCTATGAACACAAAGGTGACCCCATCCGTGAAACAACAGAGATTAAGTTTAAAGAAACCGAAGCACGATGGGTTCGTATACACATTCGAGGTGCTGATGGAGCTCGTATCGATGAACTGGAGATTTATGGTGGGCGTAACCCTTTAGCGGTTGATCCTGTGGGCAAACTGACAACGATCTGGTCACAAATGAAAACTTATCCTCAGTAGGATTTTATCTGTCTGGAATTAGCGGGTGAAACATCAAGTATAGGCATTTGTTTCACTCGCCTTATTCACTGATTCGATATCCGCCTGAACCGGTTTTGCCATGGAGGTTTCAATGATTCTAAAAGACGGTTGGTCATCAGCTTATCTCTGTATTTTGGGTTTGATTGCATTAGTCAGCGTGAATCAGGTTTCTGCTGCCTTTACTAACGTAACTCAATCAGCTGGTTTAGATAGATATGAAATCGACCTTTTCGATAGTTCTGCCCATGGCGTAGCTTGGGCGGATTATGATAATGATGGGGATCTTGATCTCTACCTTCCCTACCGTTTTAAGTTCTCCCGGTTCTGCAAAAACAATGGTGATGGGACCTTTTCCGATGTTACGGAAAAAATTGGCATTAAAGGGTATATGAGTGCTTGTTTCGCAGATTACGACAACGATGGGGATCTCGATCTCTTTGTCATCAATTTCCTGAAGCCAAATGCCCTGTACAAAAACAACAATGATGGAACTTTTTCTGATGTGACTGCTTTGAGCCGGGTGGGCGATGATCGTGGTGATACCTATGGTATTACTTTGGGAGACTATGACAAAGATGGAGATCTCGATTTTTATGTCACTAGCTATCTGTTTTATCCTGATCAGTTTTATGGCAATAACGGAGACGGAACTTTCACCAATCTCTCAGATAAACGGGGTTTTAAGAACTTAGAGGAAAGAGGTTTGGGGGTGCTTTCCCTGGATTACGACAATGACAGGGATCTAGACATCTACGTGGCTAACGACTTTGGAGATGATGTGCTGTACCAAAATCAGGGTGATGGAACTTTTCGTGATGTCGCAGCTAAAGTTGGTATTGATAAACCCTTTAATGCCATGGGTGTGACCGCTGGTGACTACGATAACGATCTGGATCTAGATATCTATATCACAAATGGAGGTACCAACGTTTTGTACCGAAATAATGGGGATGGAACCTTCACCAATGTTGCCAAAGAGGCAGGTGTGGAAGATCGCCCCGGTATTGGTTGGGGTACCTCTTTCTTTGATTATGACAATGACGGCGATTTAGATCTTTATGTGGTGAACGGTAGCTTAGAAAACGTTGGCAAGATCCCTGGAAACCCAAGTTGGCCAAACAGATCCGGGCCGAATGTTTTATATCGGAATGATGGAGATGGGACCTTTACCGACGTTAGCGAGAGAGAAGGTGTAAAAGATGATGGCAAAGGCCGAGGCAGTTCAATTGGCGATTATGATAACGATGGTGATTTAGACATTTACGTGGTTAACATCAATAGACATGATGTGTTATATCGCAACGAAGGTAATCCTAACCATTGGCTGCAAATCAAACCTCGGGCAAATTATCAAAGCTTATGGATTGGGACACGTATTAAGGCGGTAGCTGGAGACCTCAGGCAAATCCGGGAGATTCGTGCCGGATCAAGCTATGTTTCACAGGAAAGCATGGTTGCGGCATTCGGGCTGGGAGGATACGAAAAAGTAGATGAAATTGAAATTCGTTGGCCTAACGGTGCAATTCAAACCCTGAAAAATATGAAGGCAGACCAACTGCTGGTTGTTACCCCTGAGTCATGGACAATCCAAGCTCAGGTGGACCCATCCGGTCTCAAATTAACCAAGTGGGGAAAGGTTCGGCGTTTAGCCCTATACCCTAATTATCCGAACCCTTTCAATCCCGAAACTTGGATTCCTTTTCAACTAGCAGAAAAAGCCAAAATTAAAATCGAAGTTTATAATATTCATGGTCAACTTATGCGTGTCTTGGAACTTGGTAAAAAAGGTCCGGGATTATACCTGACCCCATCCCAAGCTGCTTATTGGGATGGGAAAAATGAAGGAGGAGAAAAAGTTTCAAGCGGTATTTATTTCTATCGGTTAATAGCAACTGCCGACGAAAGCCAGCAGAAACAGTCAGCTATTGATAGAATGGTTCTGATCAAATAATATTCAATATCCAATATAAGTCGAATGTAATGACAATTGAAAGGAAGCGTATAGCTTCCCGTATGGTTTCAATTTTCGTCGCTGTGGCGATGATGAGTGCCGTTTCAGTTTGGGCTAAGCATAACCCTAAACAGGGCCCCAAAGAGCTTAACGGCGTAAAATTTATCGCGCAAGACATGGATCAAGCAAAGAAAGAATGTGATCACGGCGACAAAGGGGAACCGGAATTTGCTCCAACCGTTAGAGATGGGGAACCTAATCTGGCATTGATGGTGGGTGCTAAACCATCAGTTTCTGATGAAATTGCAGACGGTGGCTACTGCCCCAAACCCCACAACCCCAAAGGAAAAGATATAGGGCGGCATTGTGGCGTTTATATCAATGATGGTTTCTACAATAACTGCCGAAGTTGGATTGGCGGGAAATATCCGGGTTGGGTACAGATTGACCTAGGAAAAGTCGCAAATGTCAATCGGGTGTTTTTCGGTAGCGATCATTCTCAAGGTTTTGCCGACCGGGCTGCCACCGAATTTAATATTCTTGTAGCTACAGACAAAGCTGACAAAGATTCCACTGCTGCCAGCTGGAAAAAAGCTTTTACATATAAAAATGGAGAAAAACCCATCCGGGAAACCGCAGAGTTTAAGTTTGCTGCTGTCAAAGCTCGATATGTGCGAATTCATGTTATTGCCCCTGACGGCTCGCGTATCGATGAACTTGAAATTTATGGCGGGAAATCTCCTTTAGGTGATGGGGCGGCTGTGCGAGCAGCTGGTAAATTATCTGCCAATTGGGGGCAGATTAAGCATAGTTTCTAGCCTTATACTCATAATCTAATTGTGTTTTTTTTGATCTCCTAATCCAATTTTAGCTGCTGTGTTTAATCAAGCGTTAAAGTTGGTTTGGGAGATCTTGATATGTGGCTGAGGAACATATTCATTCACATTAGAATTTAGTATGTATTTTATGTCATATTCCACCTAAATTGTTTTACTCATTTTAAATAAACAATTTGGGTAGGAAGTGCCCTCTTCGTTCTCCCAAAAAAACTGACCGATCCTGATGATGATACTGAGAGCAGTAAAATACGCGTTCATTTCCGCCTTTTTAATAGTTTTTTCTTCGGTTGGATTCTCTCAGGATATCGGTGACCTACCTAATGTTAAACATACTGAACAAGAAGCAATTGATAACGGTTCCCTTTCTTTTAAGGAGCTTTTCGATATCGGTGGAAAATTGTTTACCGTCGATTTCAGCACCTTGGACGGTTATGGACGTCCCAACGTCAATGCTAACGGTATTTTGAATGAGTTAGCTGGTCGGGTACTCGGTGATAAACCCAACGATCTTTTCACCCGAACCTTTGGTCCAGATGCCAGCTCTTGCGTGGAATGTCATAACAAACCCTTTGCCGGCGGCGCTGGAGGCAACGTGGCTAATGTTTTTATCCGGTCATGGGATTCCAGACACCCTTTTTCCGTTAAAGAAGGACATTCTAACGAACGGAACACTAAACATGTTTTTGGTTCCGGGGGGCTCGAACTACTAGCTGAGGAAATGACAGCGAAGTTACAAGCTACTAAAAGTCAAGCAATCATCCAAGCTGCTCGTACTGGACAATTCGTACGACGTCCCCTTAAAGCCAAGGGCGTGAATTTTGGCAGTTTGGTTGCTATGCCTGATGGTGTTGTTGATACAAGTGATGTTGTCGGTGTTTCTGCAGACTTGATAATTAAACCGTTTGGTTCAAAAGGCACGATTGAAAGTATAAGAAAGTTCACCACCAATCCCTTAGTCCACCATCACGGGATTCAAGCAGATGAAAGGTTGGAAGATGACCCTAAAAAAGAGATTCATCCTTTCCATCAATGGGATGATGGTGATGGTTACGATCATGAAGCCACACGCGGTGATGTCACAGCACTGGTAATCTGGCAAGCGGCTCAACCGGTGCCTGTTCAGATAATTCCGGATAACCCCGTGGTGGCTCAAGCGGTAGCTGAAGGCACTAAGGCATTCGAAGAAATTGGCTGTGCAACATGTCATATTCCCCAACTTATTGTTGATGATCCTATTTTCCGTGAACCCAGTCGCATAGATCCAACAAAGTCTTTCAGTTTCGATATTACGCGTGACGGTCCTGAACCCCATTTTGAAAGAACCGCTGACGGTAAAGCCGTGGTTTATGCCTACACGGATTTGAAACGGCACTATATGGGTGAGGGCTTGCGAGAACCGTTGGATGAACTTGGGGTTGATGCCGCAGTTTTCATGACGGCGGAACTGTGGGGTGTCGGTAATACCGGTCCCTGGATGTTTAACGGTCGCGCCTTTACTCTGGATCGAGCCATTCGTATGCACGGTGGTGAGGCACAGGCCAGCCGAGACGAATATGCGGCCTTACCTGACCAAAAACAACGTGAACTTGTCGAGTTCCTGAAGTCGTTGGTACTTCCCCCCAATTTCCAAGCAGACATACAACTAGAAAAAGGGCTTAACATGGTTTCTCTACCTTTGAAACCCTACTCTCCTTTCTCTGCCAGCCATTTGGCGCAGAAACTGGGAACTTCGATTGTTATCCGGTTTAATTCACAAATACAACAATTTGAGGGATTCACCGTATCTGATCCCCCACCAGGATTTGCTGTCGAGGGAGGAAAAGCATACGTGGTCAATGCCATGCAGCCAGCAACTATCACGATTACTGGAGACGCTTGGCATCGTGGAGAACCGAATGTTCGGCCTTTTATGCGGGCACCATCTGCAACAAAGGAACAAACCAAATGGGCATTCATTCTTTGTGGCAAACTCAAAGACGCTGACCTCTCGCAAAAATATATAGTCTCTGCTCGGAATCAGCGAACCGGTATGCGAACAGCAGACATTGTTTCATCTAAGAAGAACGCATTTTCAATTGTATGGGTAGGTTACGCTAATCAGTCTATCATCGCGCGTCAGGATATTCTCAAAATCACAGTCGAAGACGAAAGCAATCAACGTGTTATCGGAGAATTAGAACATTCAATAGATGACCATGAGTTTGACCAGGCATATGTTTATTTGGAGTTAGGCTTAGAAGATGTCATGCCGTTACAGACGGTTCTGGCCCAGAATTATCCCAATCCATTCAATCCGGAGACATGGATACCGTATAAGCTTTCAGAATCAGGAACAGTTGAGATCCAAATTTACGATGCCAGAGGGAAAATTGTCCGCAAATTGGATTTGGGAATGAAGCCGACAGGAATATATTTTGATCAAGCATATGCTGCCTATTGGGATGGCACTAATACGGTGGGTGAACAGGTAGCCAGCGGAACATATTTCTACACCTTCACAACCGGCACATTTTCTCAAACAAAGAAACTGGTTATTGCCAGATAAAATGTCGTTCACTTGTTATGAGTTGCCATTTTAAAATATTTGATTGTTTTCTTAATTATGTTATCACTAAACTGGCACCTGATTAAAAAAGGGGAATATTAAGGTTTTGACAGAAACAGAAAAATATGAATTTGATAGACAGGGATTTATTATCCTACCCGATTTCCTGACCCAGCAGGAAGTCGACTGTCTGAAACCGGCTATCCAGAAACTTGAAAAACACGCCAGGGAACATTACCAACTGGAACCACGCAACGTCAGGAAACCTAACTACCATTTTAATCCTGAAGGTGGATATCACGTAACAGGCGGACACCAACATGGCCAGACCCTGATAATTGAGGATTTTTTCAATTTTGATCCTGCATTCGACTTTTTGGTAAATCACTCAAAAACCATGGATTACATTGATGGTATTGTTAGGGAAAAAATAGCAATCAATAATTCCGAATTGCGGGTGAGGTACACAGGTAATTTCTCAGGAGGACATGGAGGCGGTTATGGGCGTAGTCATAAACATCGGTACTCGATTGGAGCTGATGGTATTGACTGCATGATGGTCCGTTTCATTTATTTTACGCATGATGTCAGTAACGAAGGGGGTGCCTTTTGCGTTGTACCCGGCAGTCACAAGTCAGCCTTCCTTTGCCCATATAAATGCAGTATAGATGAGGAACCTGGTGTGATTGGGTTAGAGGTCAAAGCTGGGGATGCAATTCTATTTACCGAACATCTCCGTCATGGTGGGTTCACTAATCACAAAGATGAAACTCGGATGACACTACATGTTGGTTATGGCCCCTACTGGATGATGTCGCAGAACATTGCTACTATGGATGAACCATTATTCATTAAGCCAGAAACTTGGGTACGTTATGACCAAGAACAGAAAGAACTATTCCAACCTTGGTTGCGGCAAGGTCCAGAATATCAATTGGAGTAACCTCAGGATTATTCTAAATCCCAGATGAGTTTTGGGGAGAAGATTTACCTACTTGAAGTGACATTTTGTGGCTATGTTTATAGGGTTGAATTACAATTTACAATTGGGTTGAGGTAAGGATTGAAAATGGAATTGAAATCATCAGATCTAGAGATATCTTCTGGGCGTTTAGATTTAGCTGAAAAAGATTTGCGAACCGTCGGATTCCACATTGTTGAAAATGTAATTACTGCTGAAGACGCGGATGAAGCACGTGAAGCCACACTGGCTCTCGCTAAAACTGAGGCCAAAAATGGTAAAGGCAGTATCTATGGAGAGGATAAAATTCGTCGCGTCTGGGCGTTAGTTAGTAAAGGCACTATTTTTTGCCAACTTATCCAGCACCCGACAGTAATCGCCATTTGGAAACGATTTTTGGGTGAGGATGTGATTGCTTCCACTTTTACCGCTAACATCGTTGGACCAGGAGCCCCTGCAGGTGGCTGGCACATTGATTACCCTTATTGGGCAATGTCTCCACCTTTTCCCGAAGGATCTTTAACGGGACAAACAGTTTGGATGTTAGACGACTTCACGCCGGATAATGGACCAACAGCATGTATTCCCAACTCGCATAAAATACTACGGCCTCCCACACCTGGAGAAGCAGACAAACAGCAAATGGCTGTTGCAACTGCACCTAAAGGATCCATACTGTTTACAAATGGCGCCATATGGCATCAATGCCTGCCAAATACAACCAACCAGTCACGCGTCGGATTATTGGGGATGTACAATCGCTCGGTAATTTATCCTCAAGAAGATATGCCACGTCAATTGACTGACCATCAATTAGAGGGTCAAAGTGATATGTTGAAGCAACTTCTAGGTCGAAAGATGCAGTTCCGCGATCCAGACAACGGTATTACCTGGCGTCGGACAGAAACGGGATTTGGCACACACGATGCCACCTAGATCTAAGCACATAGTTCTACCGTTACATTTTGACTGCCTAGTTTTAAGAATCATACATCAAGACAAAAAACGTTCTGTTTTCAACCGTGACTCAGGAGGAATTATTTTTCCATGAAAAAAGAAAAAATTCAGCTTTTACGGATTTTCCTGATTTTGCTGATGGTTGGGCTGTCCTGCATTAATTGCCTCACTATTGCTGAGCAAAATAAGCAAGGTCAGGATACCAAGATTGATTTCGATCGCGATATTGAACCGATACTCGCTGCAAAGTGTTATCAATGTCACGGAGCCAATCAGCAGAAAAGTGGGTTGCGCCTTCATGACCACCAATCAGCTCTACACGGCGGTGACTCCATGAAACCTGCCATTGTGCCGGGCAACAGCTCTGAAAGTTACTTAATCCAGCGTATCATTAGCGAGGACAAGTTTGAACGCATGCCGCCGGCAGATAAAGAACCCATCACTCCTGAGGAAATCCGTCTCTTACGCATGTGGATCGATCAGGGTGCAAATTGGCCAGAGAAGGAAGATACTGCGGTTGCAGATCAATCATTCCAGGGAGATCACTGGGCATTCCAGCCAGTTGAACGACCAAAGGTGCCGATTTTACATGATGCGGCAGATAAGGCGTGGGCACGAAACCCAATTGACAATTTCATCATAGCCCGCCTAGATAAAAAGGGGCTATCTCCATCGGAAAAAGCGGATCGATCGACTCTGATTCGGCGATGGAGCCAAACCTTGCTCGGATTGCCACCATCGCCTGAAGATGTTCAGCAATTTGTAGCAGATCAAAGTCCCGATGCCTACGAGCAACTTGTTGACCGCCTGTTAGCTTCACCCCATTACGGTGAACGTTGGGGGCAACACTGGCTGGATATCGTTCGTTTTGCGGAAACAAGTGGTTTTGAGGTCAACACCCCTCGACCGAATGCATGGCATTATCGGGATTACGTCATCCAAGCCTTTAACAAAGATACGCCTTACAATCAATTTATTCTTGAGCAGTTGGCAGGGGATACTGTTGGTGCTGATGTTGCTACTGGGTTTCTCGTTGCTGGACCGAAAGACCTAGTAGGAAGTCCTGACATTCGTCTAACTTTGGCTCAGCGAATGGACGAACTTCACGATATGATCAATACCACCGGGATGACGTTTATGGGGTTGACAACCGGTTGTGCCCGTTGTCACGATCACAAGTTCGATCCAATTTCTCAACGCGATTATTATGCCATGCAAGCAGTTTTTTCTGGAGTCAAGCACGGTGATCGAGTGCTTAGTTCCCCGCAATATAAAGAAAACCAAAAAAAGGCCAAAGAAACGAAAGAAAAACGTAACAAGGTCAAAAATCAACTTTCAAAATTCGAGCCACTGGCATTTACAGGAAAAACACTTGTTATCGATGATCAACTCCCGGAAACTGAAGCATCCAATTTGAAGAAGGAGAAACCCAGTCGAACCGATACCACAATCCTGATGGAGATTGGCGGCACTGCGGGTTACACAAGTGGGAAAAAACGTGGTGAAAGTAATGACACTGGGGGTTTAGGGCGGTTACCCAATATAGGCAAAAAATATACTTGGTGGAAAGCAGCGCATGCAGATGTTTTCACCTGGAATCCTGGCCTATCGGGATATTACCAAATTTGGCTGTCATGGGGTTGTGGACTTAGCGGTCGTTCCAATACGACCAAAGCGCTCCATGCCATGGATGCGGAGTATCACCTTGACCTGGATGGTGATTTGGCAACGCAAGATGATCGCAGATTAATCACCATCATCAACCAACAAAAATTGGCTGATGGCACTGATGCGCCTACCGAACTAGTGGGAGCATCTGGCAGCAAAAACTTGTGGAGTGGGTTGTATGCTGCCGGCATACATGAATTAAATCGAAACAGCCGCATCATTCTCCGTGGGGGTTCGTCAGATGCTCCGGTGGCTGCTGACATCATGGTATTCCAGCAGGCTGCTGATTCTTTAACTTTGCAGGAATCTAGCCCCCAATTACGGCCAGCCGTTCAGACTTGGCAAAATTCCGAACGGTTCAAACCGATAGAGGCCAAGTTCGTTCGGTTTACTATTCTCGGAACCAATGGTGGAGAGCCCTGCATCGATGAGCTTGAGATCTATACTGAGGGTTCAGACTCGAGTAACGTCGCCCTGGCAAGTACGGGCGCGAAAGCTACGGCATCCGGCACTTTGCCAGGTTATGAAATCCACAAACTTCGGCATATTAACGATGGATTATACGGTAACAGTCACAGCTGGATCTCGGATGAAATTGGCCAGGGATGGGTAGAGATTGGACTGGCGCAAAAAGCAACTATCCACAGAATCGCTTGGGGACGCGATCTAAAAGGGAAATTCGGTGACAGGACACCAATTCAGTATAAAATTGAAGTAGCTGATGAAATGAGGAACTGGAATCTGATCTCAAGTGCGGAGGACCGCATCCCATTTGTTTTAACAGCAAACAAAGACAGTTCATCAGAAAACAGCAGTGGTCTTTTTTATCCTGTCATAGACTTATCTGAAGATGCAATTGTAGTCTTAAAGGAATTAATTGGCCAAGTCAAGGTTCTTGATGCGGAACTGGACCAGCTAGCTCTGGATGTTCCCATGATTTATGCTGGTCAATTTAATCAACCTGAAGAATTGACACATTGGTTGTATCGCGGCGACCCATTCCAAAAACGCGATGTTGTCAAACCGAGTGGGATTTCCTCCTTCAAAGGGAATCTCAACTTGGACAATGAAACGTTGGAATCACAACGTCGATTGAAGTTAGCACAGTGGATCAGTGATCCGAAAAACCCTCTGACAGCACGAGTGATGGTCAATAGGATTTGGCACTACCATTTTGGGGAAGGCATTGTCAACAGCCCATCCGATTTTGGTGTTAATGGCGGGGCCCCATCACACCTACAGCTATTGGATTGGCTGGCTTCAGAGTTTAAAGATTCCGGTTGGAGTATTAAATCGATTCAACGACTCATTGTGTTATCCAGCACCTATTTGCAGTCAAGTCAACCCAACACAAAGGGGTTAGAACTAGATGTAGATTGCCGCTTGCTATGGCGGTTTCCACCGCGCCGTTTGGCAGCTGAAGCCATTCGCGATTCCATTCTACAGGTGAGCGGTGCCATAGACCTGACTATGGGAGGCGTTGGATATGAGGTGTTTGAACCAAATACTAATTATGTCCGTGTTTATAATCCAAAGAAAGAATTTGGTCCAACTGAATGGCGGCGTATGGTTTACCAGCGAAAAATTCGTATGGAAGGAGACGCAACTTTTGAAGCCTTCGATTGTCCGGATGGAGGGCAAGTTTGTCCCAAGAGGACCCGTTCGATAACAGCCCTGCAAGCCCTGAATTTATTAAACAGTCATTTTATGGTTCAACAGGCAGATTTGTTTTCCCAACGGCTATTGCAGGAAACCAACCAAAATACTTCGGCTCAAGTTCGTCTGGGATTTCAACTGGCCTATGGCCGAAAACCAGACCGCCAGGAACTACAAAGATCGATAGCATTAGTTGAATCGCATGGGTTACCAATTTTCTGTCGAGCGATTTTCAATACCAATGAATTTATGTTCATTAACTAATGAAGACCTTAGGATACGATTTTTCAGCATAATTTTTCAATATCAGGAGGAATGGGGCATGTCCAAACACTCAATTTCACATTCTGGCCGGCGTTTGCTCAGTCGTCGAACCTTTCTGCAAGATACCAGCAATGGACTGAGTGCGATTGCCATGACTTATTTGCTAAGTAGTCAGGGGCTGTTACCGGCTCAGAATAAGCAGGTTGCTATTCGACCAGATGTTGATCCGCAGACACCGTTAGCAGCCAGGACACCTCATTTTTCCCCCAAAGCAAAAAAGGTGTTGGTCATATTTTGTTCTGGAGGATTTAGCCATGTAGATTCATGGGATTATAAACCCGAATTGATCCGTCGGCATAATCAACCCATGCCGGGTGCATCAGACCTGATTACTTTTCAAGGCGCACAAGGCAACTTAATTCAAAGCCCCTACACTTTTGAGCCTCGAGGTGAGAGTGGAAAATATATTTCTGACCTCGTGCCAAACTTAGCAGAATTAGCCGACGAAATGTGCTTCATTCATTCCATGACCGCTCTCAAAAACACACATGGACCAGCTGAAAACCAGATGAATACAGGTTTCGCTCTGGATGGGTTTCCCAGTATGGGGGCTTGGGCATCCTACGCACTCGGCACAGAAAACGAGAATCTGCCAGCATTTGTCTGCATCCCCGATCCCAGGGGTGTACCTCAATCGGGCCCCAATAATTGGAGCAATGGGTTCTTACCTGCTGTCTTTCAAGGTGCTCCTTTCAACGCAAGTAAGCCCATCTACAATTTAGCTAGGCCAAAAGGAATTAGCCGAGATAATGACTTGGCAACCTATGATTTCCTGCAGTTTATGAACGATAGACATTTGGAGAAATTCCCTGATGACACTGAACTGAGTGCGCGAGTATCAAGCTATGAACTAGCTGCTAAGATGCAATTGAGCGTGCCAGATATTAGCGATTTGTCGAAAGAAAGCCCAAGTATCATCAAACTGTATGGCGCGGACGATCCTGACCCAATTAGAGCCGGTTTTGCACGCAACTGCATTCTGGCCCGGCGTTTATTAGAAAAAGGTGTTCGTTTCGTTCAGTTATTCAACGGTGCTTATGCTATGGGAGAAGGCGTTGGAAATTGGGATGGTCATAAAACGCTTAAAGCTCAGTATGACATTCATGCCCCTATTCTTGATAAACCGGCAGCAGCATTACTGCGAGATTTAAAAGCTCGAGGCTTACTTGATGATACGCTGGTTGTTTGGGCTACCGAGTTTGGTAGAATGCCGACTTTCCAGATGAGCGCGAGCGGCCGTGACCACAATCCCTATGGATTTACAACTTGGATGGCTGGAGCTGGAGTCAAACCGGCTTTTTCATATGGTGCGACAGACGAGTTTGGATACCAAGCAGCTGAAAATGTGGTGACTGTTTATGACTTTCATGCTACGATCCTGCATCTGCTAGGCTTGGATCACACCCAACTTAGTTTCTACCACAATGGGATTGAACGTCGTTTAACGGATGTGCACGGGCACGTGATTAAAGATATACTTGCTTAGAATAAACAATTGGAGAAAGAGTTATAGATGGATAATACCGAACAATATGAATTTGATAGACAAGGGTTTTTGGTCTTGAAAGATTTTTTGACCTCTCAAGAGGTTGATAAACTTGCACCCGTGGTCAATAGATTGGTAGATCACGGAGAAGAACACTACGAACAGGAACCGCGAAAAAAGAGCAAATGGGGACCAAACTACCATGTCAATGCTGAGAACGGATACCATGTTAGTGGTGGGTTGGAACATGGTGAGACAATTATTATCGAGGATTTTTTTAATTTTGACCTAGCCTTTGATTTTCTGGTCAATCACCCGAAGACAATGTCTTATATTGCGGGAATCGTACAGGGAGAAATTGGCATTAATAACTCCGAATTGAGGGTTAGGTATACGAGCAATGCTAGCGGTACTCATGGGGGTGGTCCGACCAATCCCAAATATCGTTATGCTGTCAATAGCAATGGAATCGACGCTATGATGGTTCGCATGATTTATTTTGTTCAAGATGTTGATGCCGATCAAGGGGCTTTTTGTGTTGTTCCAGGGACCCATAAGACCAAACTACCAATTCCCTATACATGTTCAGTTGATGAGGAACCTGGGATGATCGGCCTTGAGGTCAAAGCTGGAGACGCTATTCTGTTCACTGAAAATTTGCGTCATGGAGGGTTGACCAACCGGTCGGATCAAGTTCGTAAGACTTTGCATGTTGGTTATGGCCCTGCTTGGATGATGTCACAGAACATCTCAACCATGGATGAAGTCCCTTACCTCAAACCTGAAACGTGGCATCGGTATGATCAGGGGCAACGCGACCTGTTCCAACCATGGTTAAGAAAAGAGCTGGAATATCAAAGTCCATAGTATTTTACACTGAATTGTGTACCGTTAAGAATCTTGCCTTAACCATGAATATACCTGCCATTTCCACCATCCCACCATCCACTAGATTTTGCTGTGATCGAATGAACTCAAAATTATCCTGTCTTAAAGATAGTCAACTCTGATATTATTCATTTTTGTGATTCCAAAATTGGGTTTTTACCCCTTATTGATTGTTTACTGCGTTTATAAAGTAGTTCTCCACTAACTTTCGAAATTTAGTGCAACTTCCATCAGAGGTATATTGTGCATACAATAATCCACAAGGAGAGATAAGAATGCGGAATAGATTGAGATTAATCACTTTGTTAGGTCTGGTTGGGATAAATATTATTCTGCTACCTGCATGTAAAGACCAATCAAAGTCACAGTTGCCGGTCGATTTGCCTCGCCAGGACGTGTTCGTAGTTGACCAGATTTTTCGCTATAGCGTCGTTGAAAACTTTAACCTATGGATGCCGAATATACCAAGCCCAACTAGACAAGGTCTGATTATGGATTCGCTGTGGTATATCGATCAGGAAACAGGGAACAAGATTAACGCCCTCTCTACTGAGCCGCCTACTTACAACCAAGATTTCACCCAGATGACAGTCAAACTTCGCTCAGGGATGTACTGGAGTGATGGCGTGGAATTTACAGCCGACGATCTGGTTTTTACGGTCAATAACCTGAAATCACATTTGGGTATGAACTGGTCGACTGAACTGAGTCTCTTCGTTAAGGAGGTTAAAAAAGTCGACAATTATACTGTTATCTTCGAACTTAACGATTCCAATCCACGGTTCCACTATTATTTTACTGTTAGATACAATGCGGTCTGGATGCAGCCCAAACACATCTGGAAGAATGTCGATGACCCAATGACGTTCAAGTTTAATCCTCCGGTTTCACTGGGGGGCTATGAATATGCTGATTCGGATCCGGCAGGTTATTGGGAACTGTTCAAACAGCGAGAGGATTGGCAAAGGACTACTGCAGGCATGTTGACCGGAAAACCCGGACCACCCTATATCATGACTGTCTTCTACGGTGGCTCTGAACGCAAAGTGATGGCTATGGCTAGGCATGAACTTGACTTGTTTATGAACGTAGATTATGAAGCATTTCAAGCTGTGCTGAAGAAAACCCCAACGGCACGTTCCTGGTACAAAGAATTCCCTTGGGCTTATCCCAACGAGTTAAGTGGCCGTTACTTTGGTTTTAACCTCGGCCGTAAAACAGTTTTCACCAATAAGGACGTCCGTTGGGCATTGACGCTAGCATTAGATATCGTTGACCTACAAACGGAATATATCGGTGGAGTAGCACGAGTTACTGCTATTCCTCATCCAGCTACTCCAATCCAAATGGAACTGTACCACAACCCATTGGAATCATGGTTGAAAGAATTTCAAATTGAGATTGAAGAGGGAATATTCTACCATCCATACGACGATGCAGTGACGGAACGAATTGCTGCTTGGGCACAAAAACAAGGATACTCAGTCCCTTCAGATGCCAAAGAATTGCGGTTGCTGTTTGGTACCGGGTGGTGGAAACATGATCCGAAAATTGCAGAACGATTATTGCTCAAGAGTGGCTTTACTCGCAATACAAACGGCAAATGGCTGACTCCTGATGGGGAACTGTGGACGATTAAGATGATCGTCGCCCCAGACGAAGTAGATATTTATCGGTTGGCCATCGGAGCTCAGGATCAATGGGCAGATTTCGGCCTCAAACTGGAAATAGAGACGTTACAAAGAGATCCCTATTCAACTCGCAACTATATGGGAGAGTTCGAATCCATCTCCAGTTGGGGAAATGCTTCTAGTGGAGACGCTACGGCCGATAAATGGCAGGCTATCTTTGGACTACACTCACAGTTCTATACGCCTAATGGTAAATCCACAGCAGCCAGAGGAAGCATCGACACACTCAGAATAAAATCCAAAGAGGTAGATCTAATTATTGACGAATTGGGTAAAATCCATCCGGAGGATGACCGAGTTGTTGAATTGGGTCATGACTTCATGAAGCTATGGGTTGAAAACATGTTCTCAATTACTACCATTAGTTTTAAGAAGTTTGTTACTACTGATACGTACTATTGGACTGGTTTTCCAACCAGTGAAAATGCTTTCGTGCAACCACTCTACTGGTTTGGAGGAGGACGATTTACCTTTCAGCATGTGGAATCAGCAATTCGAAACAAATCTGAACGGTAATGAGAAAACTATGGAAAGGAATTTCAGCATAGTTAGTATACAGGTCTTGTATCATATATCTGCACCGAAAGGCACACCAACCAAACAAGCAGTAACCACTTGACCAAGATCCAACAAAATATCAAATTAAAGAAAGAAGATAAGAATGCAAAATAGATCGAAATTAATAATTCTGTTAGGTCTGGTTGGAATAAATATTATCCTGCTAACTGCATGTAAAGATCGATTGAAGTCACAGTTGCCAGTCGATTTACCTCGTCAAGACATATTGGTAGTTGACCAGATTTTTCGTTACAGCGTCGTTGAGAACTTTAACCTGTGGATGCCGGGGATACCAAACCCAACTAAACAAGGTCTGATTATGGATTCACTGTGGTATATCGACCAAGAAACGGGTAAGCAGATCAACTCTCTCTCTACTGCCTCCCCTAGCTACAATCAAGATTTCACTCAGATGACAGTCAAACTTCGCTCGGGGGTATACTGGAGTGACGGGGTGGAATTTACAGCCGATGACCTGGTTTTTACAGTCAATAATCTAAAATCAAATCCAGGTATGCTCTGGTCAACTGAACTCGAACTCTTCGTTAAAGAGGTCAAAAAAGTCGATAAGTACACTGTTATCTTTGAACTTAAAGATTCCAATCCACGATTCCACTATCAATTTACTGTTAGATATAATGCAGTCTGGATGCAACCCAAACACATCTGGCAGAATGTTGAGGATCCAATGACGTTCAAGTTCAATCCTCCGGTTTCACTGGGGGCCTACGAATACGCTGATTCGGATCCATCAGGCTACTGGGAACTATTTAAACGAAGGAAGGATTGGGAAAGGACTACTCCAGGCATATTGACCGGAAAACCCGGTCCCCCCTATATCATGTCGGTTTTTTATGGTGATAGTGGACGCAAGGCCATGGCCATAATCAGACACGAACTTGATATGGTGCAAAATGTGGATTACGAAGCATTTCAAGCGATACTAAAAAAAGCGCCGACGGCTAGATCCTGGTACAAAGAATTCCCCTGGGCTTACCCTAATGAACAGAGTGCCCGTTACTTTGGCTTTAATCTCGGCAGCGAAACGGTTTTCACCAACAAAGACGTCCGTTGGGCATTGACCCTAGCATTAGATATCGTTGACCTACAAACGGAATATATCGGTGGAGTAGCACGAGTTACTGCTATCCCTCACCCAGCGAGTCCCCCCCAAATGGAACTGTACCACAACCCATTGGAATCATGGTTGAAAGAATTGCAAATTGAGATTGAAGAAGGAACATTCTACCATCCATACGACGATGCGGTGCCAAAGAAGATTGCTGCTTGGGCACAAAAACAAGGATACTCAGTCCCTTCGGATGCTAAAGAACTGCGGTTGCTGTTTGGTACCGGGTGGTGGAAACATGACCCAGAAATTGCAGAACGATTATTGCTTAAAAATGGCTTTACTCGCAATACAAACGGCAAATGGCTAACTCCTGATGGGGAACTGTGGACGATTAAGATGATCGTCGCCCCAGACGAGGTAGAAATATACCGGTTGGCCATCGGAGCTCAGGATCAATGGGCAAATTTCGGTCTCAAACTGGAAATAGAAACATTACAAAGAGATCCATATTATAATCGCAATTTGATGGGAGAGTTTGAAGCTATCTCCAGTTGGTCAAATGCTTCTGATGGAGACGCTACTGCCGATAAATGGAAGGCTATCTTCGGATTACACTCACAGTTTTATACACCTAATGGTAAATCCACAGCCACCACAGGAAGCACCAACACCCTGAGAGTAAAATCCAAAGAGATGGATCTGATTATTGATGAACTGGACCAAATCCATCCAGAGGATGACCGAGTTGTTGAATTGGGTCGTGAATTCATGAAGCTATGGGTTGAAAACATGTTCTCGATTATTACTATTAGTTTCAAGAACTTTACAACGGTTGATCAATATTATTGGACTGGTTTCCCAACTAATGAAAACCCCTTCGTGCAACCGCTCTATTGGTTTGGAGGGGGACGTTTCACTTTTCAGCATGTGGAACCCGCGGCTGGAAACATACCTAAGCAATAAAAAAGGAAACAGCCCATGAATCTTCTAAAAAGCTATTTTTTGCCCAGACTTTCCCAATGGCTAATCACTATTTTTGTTGGGGTAACAGTAACATTTATTCTCCCCAGGCTTCTTCCAACTGACCCTGTTGAGAGAACGCTAAGTACACTTAGCAGTCTTCAAACCATGGATCCAAGAGCTGTAGAAAGCCTGAAGGAAGCATTAGAAGATCTATACGGTTTAGGTGGAAGTTCTGTTGAACAATACATCAACTATTGGAAGAGACTCATTCGGGGTGATTTAGGACCATCGATGAGTGCTTTCCCAACCCCAGTTATAGAAATTATTGGTGCAGGATTGCCATGGACAGTGGGATTGTTGACCTGTACTATCTTCATCTCCTGGGTTCTAGGTATTGTCTTAGGCACACTAGCCGGTTACCTTCCCAACAAGCTATGGTGCCAAGTTATGGATAAGATCTTTATTTCGATTTATCCAATTCCTTATTACATTCTAGCCTTAATTTTGGTTATGGTATTTTGCTACCATTTCCAGGTCTTCCCACTTGTTGGTGGAGCCTCAGGAAAACCTGGGATCAGTTGGTCTTACCTCAGCAGCATATTGTGGCATAGCTTTCTACCAGCGACTTCGCTGATTGTGGGATCGACCGCCTTTAGATTCATCATGGCCAAGGCCTTAACTTCCACCATCATCGCCAGCGATTACGTAAACTATGCTGAAACCGCTGGATTGTCGAGATGGCGAATCGTTTTGTTCTATATAATTAGAAATACTTTGTTGCCTCACGCCACCGATTTGGGACTATCACTAGGAGGGATTTTTAGTGGAACAATGATCACCGAGGTTGTTTTCAGCTATCCTGGCATTGGTTATTCACTCTACATGGGTCTTCTTCAGGCAGACTTTAATCTCATCTTGGGAATAACGGTATTTTCCATTGTCGGAATTGCCACAGCTGCTTTACTGGTAGACTTAAGTTATCCTCTTCTCGATCCTAGGGTAAGATACAAATAATAATGAAAATTATAAGAGACTTATTTAAGTACCATCTATCGTTCCGTTTTGGTGCCATTATTTTTCTACTCATCCTCCTGCTGGCGACACTTTCTTTTTTTTCACCCCATGAGGCAGCGAAGCGTCGCGTAGTACCTAAGAATGAAGCACCATCTTTTGACCATATATTTGGCACCACATCCTTGGGACAGGATGTTTTCTGGATATTGACATTTGCTATTAGGAACACGCTTATAATTGCTGGTCTGGCCGTACTGATTAGCAGATCAATCGCGGTGATTTTAGGATCTTTTTCCGGGTATGTAGGAGGAACAACCGACAGGATATTGCAGTCTATCGTCGACAGCTTTATCGTTATCCCCCGATTGCCTCTTTTAATTCTTATCTCTTTTGTTTTAAAGGGAGAATTGAGTTTCTTGCATTTAGCCTTGATTTTAGGATTCCTTGATATCGCCTGGCCCTCTAAACGCTATCGATCCCAAATCCTTAGTTTACGCGAACAGGAATTCACCTATACAGCAGTTTTCTCAGGCATGAATACATTTAAAGTCATTCTAAAAGAGCATTTCCCATTTTTTATTCCTTATCTGCTGGCCGACGCAGTCAGCGGGTTTCTATGGGCGATTGGAATTGAAATCACGCTGGCGGTTCTGGGGCTATGTGACCTGACAACCCCAACTATTGGCACCATGATCTATTGGGGAAATTACTATCAAGCACTATTGATGCAAAGATTCTGGGTGCTAGCGGCACCAGTTGTTACTTCTATATTCATTGTAGTTGCATTTCATTTAATCTCAACAAGCCTCAGTGAATACCTTGATCCTCGGACAAGATTGAAGCGTTTGGGATAGGAGGATAGTTTATGTCGATGATTGCCGAAGCTAAACATCTTAAAGCTTACTATATCACCCAATCTTATGGCGTTGAACGTACTGTCAAGGCTGTTGATGATATTTCCATTGGAATTAGGGAGAAAGAGGTGCTCGGCATTGCTGGAGAGTCGGGTTGCGGAAAGTCAACATTACTCAAGGTTCTCCTAGGTGCAATTGATCCGCCATTAAGGATTATCGATGGGACTATGCAATATGAATTTGCTCAGGACAGTTACAATGTATTTTCAATGTCTAAGGACGAAATCAAGCAGACAAGGTGGACGCAAGTTTCATATATTCCGCAAGGTTCGATGCATGTCCTTAATCCTGTGCGCAGAGTCAGTGATACTTTTCACGACTTCATTGCAACACACCGAGATCTAGGCAGAAGTGAGACTGCTAAATTGGCTCGAGATTATTTGCAAAAACTAGGATTGCCTGAACAAGTAATGAGTGTCTATCCTCACCAGCTTTCTGGTGGAATGCGGCAACGTGTAACGATTGCTCTAGCTACAATTCTCTCTCCTAAGCTCGTTTTGGCCGATGAACCGACGACTGCGCTGGATGTCCTGGTACAACGAGGAGTTGTCCAGTTACTGAAGGAAATTCAACAGCGTGAAGGAAGTACATTGGTGCTTGTGTCCCATGATATGGGAGTGCACGCCAACCTAGCGGACCGTATAGCTATTCTATACGCTGGAAAATTAGTAGAAGAAGCTGAAACTCAACGCATTTTCAAAACCCCCCAGCACCCATATACACAGTACCTGATAGAATCACTGCCGCGCTTGGGTGACAAAACGGAAAGATCAAGTATTCCAGGTAGACCACCAGCCTTGGATAATCCACCGGAAGGATGTAGATTCCATCCACGTTGTCCTCATGCCATGGATGTTTGTACCAAAGAAGTACCACCTTTGGTTAATATTGGAGATGGACATAAGACGGCTTGCTTTTTAGTTTCAGAGGAGAAAAAATGAACTGCGGTGCTGATGAAAATTTGTTGGACATCGAAAATTTAACAAAGGTTTTCAGCCTGCGCCAGGGGTTTTCCACCACCAAGTTGGTTGCTGTTGACAAAGCTAGCTTTTTCCTGAAAGCGACCAAGCCAGAAATCGTCGCTCTGGCTGGAGAAAGCGGGAGCGGAAAAACAACCGTGGCCAGAATGATCCTTGGTCTGGCTGAACCAACAAGTGGAATAATACGCTATAAAGGTAAGGATCTCACACAGTTAACACACCGAGAAAGGCGTTCATGGTTTTTAAAGGAAGTCCAACCGATATTCCAGAATCCGTTTACCACTTTCAGTCCATTGAAACGTATTGAAACCTATTTGTTCGAAACAGCTTTTAACTATCATGTTGTTGAGAAAGAAAATGTAAATCAATATGTAGACGATGTCTTGGGTTTGGTTGGGCTCTCTTTAGTTGAGATCTTAGGAAGATATCCAAATGAACTTTCTGGTGGTCAAGTGCAACGTGTATCAGTTGCCAGAGCACTCATCACAAACCCTTCTCTTCTTGTAGCAGATGAACCAGTTTCAATGGTCGACGCCTCGCTAAGAATGTCCATTGTTAATCTATTTAGGAAGCTAAGAGATGAAAAGGCTGTTAGTGTATTGTATATCACCCATGATCTAGCGACCGCATATTATGCGGCTGACCGGGTTGCCATCATGCTCGGAGGCTGGATTGTAGAATCTGGTTCAGTAGAAAAGGTATTGGGACACCCACTTCATCCCTATACCCGGAGCCTGAAGCAATCTATTCCAGATCCAGACCCAGATCGAAAATGGGAAGGCCGAGTAAATCTTGCTATCCTTGAAACAGATGAATTCGTGAACATGGGATGCAAGTATGCTAGTAGATGTTCTGAAGCAATGGAAATCTGCAAGCAAAAAATTCCAGCAGACTTTCTAGTAGAGGAGAGAACAGTCAAGTGTTTCTTGTACGAAGACAATAATCAGGCTTAGACAGTTTGGTAGATTAGTATAGGTCAAGGACTGGGAGCATTCTGATTTTTTTAAGTCTCGAGTGAAAAAGGAACAATGCTGAACGATTTCGGGGTTGGAGGTTTTCGGGTTTAGGCTACGAGTTAGGACATTTCAACTGAAAACCTTACCAATTGGAATGACCAGATTAAGTGAAAAAACACTTGTCAGGTAAGTTGCAAGATTATCGTGTTATAATCCAACGGAATTTCAAAAGTGTTAGTATAGGAAGTTTGTGATGAGGAATAATTTATTTCTTGTATTACTACTATTCTTTGTCTTGAATTGCATTCAATCTCAAGCCAATAAGATAAACACTTCCTCGACAATAATAAATGGCGATCAGCACAATATTAGCCAAATGAGATTTGACACTTCTGCCGTGAAAGCAATTCACCAATCCCTAGTTATATTATGTAGTCTCACACTTCAGGACAAAGCCATTGATCGGATAGAAACATCTCAGGATGAAAAGCAATCTCAATGGTTGCGCCTGCAAAGTGGGACCGAATTGGTATCATCAGAAACGGTTGCTATTAAAATAGCAAGGGAAAAACCGGGAATCAAGATTAAAAACGAGGAACCGCAAGTCTCACTGTCTATCAGCACTTTACCAGTTGGTGCAACTATCTATGTTGACCGACGACAGACCTCGCATAAAACACCGCACATTTTGCAACTTGATACTGATATAAACCAGCGAAAACAAGTAGTGGTGGGACTGAAACTAACCGGATATGAAATCGAGGTAATAGATGTAGATCTACGTAACAATGAATTAGTTGAATTGGCAAATATTCGCTTAAAAAAAATAGGACAACGGGTACTTGAAAACGGAGTAGAAGCAACAGATTGGCAAAAAATACAAGCTGAAATGACTTTGATACCTGCCGGGAAATTCCATATGGGAACTCCTAAAAATGAGACTGCCGAATGGATAAAGAATACACATCTGGCACATACCGTCGAGTTAGGCTCCTTTTCTATTGACACCTATGAGGTGACAATAAAACAATATCAACAGTTTATCAGTGCCACTGGCCATAGAGCCCTACCGGAGTGGGTAAGTAAGTACTCACCCACAGAGAATCATCCGGTAGTGGGTGTCAGCTGGTACGACGCCACTGCCTATGCTAAGTGGATGGGTACGCGTCTACCAACGGAAGCTGAGTGGGAATATGCAGCTCGAGGTGGACTGATAAATCAACGCTATGCATGGGGAAACTCGCAACCTAGTGGAATAGAATGTAACTACGCAGACAAAAATGCAGATCCTGTTCTGAAACAAATAGACAAAGGATATCACTGGTCGGATTTAAATATTGATGATGGTTATGCTTATACAGCACCGGTGGGCAGCTATTTGCCTAATGGTTATGGTTTGTACGATATGGCAGGTAATATCTATGAATGGTGTGCTGATTGGTTTGGCGAAAACTACTATAGCCATTCATCAACCCGCAATCCAGAAGGCCCAAGTTCTGGGGATAAACGGGTACTGCGCGGAGGGTCTTGGAACTATGATACCTATAGTTTGCATGTGGCCAGCCGTATTGGCAGCAATCCATATAGTACAAACAGCTTCGTTGGATTTCGTTGTGTGTTAGGATCAAGTCCTCCAGAGGCACGCGCAACCAAAAAAAATAAGACTTCTGGTGCGATCCCTCAAACCAATTTACTGTATAATCGGAACGAACAAGGAATCCCCAGTCAGAACTTTGAATCATTAAAAAAACAACTTGAGCAAACAGTTAAAATTAATCCCTCTGCCGATGCATATTATCATCTAGGCGTGATTTGTGGTATGCAATCACAATGGAAGACAGCCATTATCAATTTGGAACATGCCGTTGCTATTAATCCAGATTATGCGGAAGCATTCAACAAATTAGGCAAAGCGTACTTGATTGGCCTAGCACAAGCAAAGGAAGCAGTTCCTTTTCTAAAGAAAGCTATTGAGATTGATGCTAAATACGCGGATTCATATAAGCTTTTGGGAACAGCTTATCTTCATCAGGATTCGAATAGGGAGGCAATCGAATACTTTGATAAAGCAATACACTTTGATTCTACTGACACAGAATCTCTGTACCTTTTAGGATTCTGTCATTACCAGGAAAATAGACTTAAAGAAGCTATTTCACATTTTGAAAAAGTGATTGAGAAAGACCCTTTTTACGCTCAAGCCTACTTCAATCTGGGAAATTGCTATTTCCGAACAGGACAAATCGATAAAGGGAGATCAGCTCTAAATAATTTCCAGCAACTGAGCCGTGATCTAGAGCAAATCAAGATCCTTGATCACTATTTGCAAAATGATTCAAAGGACCTGGAAAAATGGAGTCAGTTAGCACAACTCTTGGTAAAACATAATAGGTGGCAGGAATCAACCAATGCCTTAGGCAAATGCGTGCTACTCGACCCACAAAATCCTGATTATTATGAAATGCTTGGATATGCTTATTTACAAATCAAATCACATGAGGATGCTGCTGGAGTATACAAAGAAATTATCAACCTGTATCCGGATGTTGCCGAATATAGAAATAGCCTTGGTATTGCCTACATGCTGACGGAAAGGTACATTCGTGCTATTGATCAATTTCAGTTGGCAATTCATGTGGAACCCCTTAAGGCGAATTACCATTTGAATTTGGCTAAAGCTTATCAACAAATCAACCATCAGTTAAAAGCCGACCAGGCGTTGAGCGAGTATCGACGCCTAGATCCTGAGGCATCAGACTCACCAGACCCACGTCAAGAATGAAGCCACGTCAACTGACCCATCTATTTCTCATATTTCTATCCAATTTATTACAAGCTGAATCACAGGTTCAATTTGTCGATATTACGGCATCGACCGGAATCAATTTCCGACATTCAAATGGAGCGAAAAACGACTATCAACTGCCGGAAACACTGGGATCTGGAGGTGCTTTTTTTGACTACAATAACGACGGATATTTGGATCTTTATCTGATAAACAGCGGTGATTTCGGTAGCCAAGGAATAAGTAAAAATTCCGATCAATCATCAAACACAAGTTTGCTCTACCACAACAACGGTGATGGCACTTTTAAAGATATCACCGCATCTGCAGGAATAGGCAACAAGAACAATTACGGTCAAGGTGCAGCTACTGCAGACTACGATAATGACGGCGACATCGACCTCTACGTGACAAATTTTGGTCACAACAAACTGTACCAAAATAATGGGAATGGAACTTTCTCAGAAGTAAGCAAAAAAGCGGGTGTCGCAGATCCCTCGTGGAGTACCAGCGCAACTTTTTTCGACTATGATCGCGATGGATATCTCGACCTCTATGTGGTTAATTATGTTGTTTATTCACTAACAGCTTCTTATCGCAAGTGTTATGACGATGATATTCGTAATTACTGTCATCCTAAATATTTTGAGGGATCCCCGGATCAGCTATATAAAAACAATGGAGACGGCACATTCACCAATACGACAAAAGCTGCTGGCATTAGTGATATTGGGGGTCCTTACCAAGGAAAAGGACTTGGAGTTGTTGCTGCTGACTTTAATAATGACCGGTATCCAGATCTCTATGTTGCTAATGACGACACCCCAAACTATCTGTTCCTAAATGGAGGTGATAGCACGTTCATGGAAATCGGGATATTTACAGGATGTGCTTATAGTAGTGATGGTGTCGCACAAGCTGGTATGGGAGTTGATACTGGAGACTATAATGAGGATGGATTATTAGATATATTTGTTACCAATTTCTCGTATGAAACCAACGCTTTATACCAGAATAATGGGGATGGGACGTTCACTGATGTCATTTATAAATCTCGTCTTGGTGAGGAAAGCTACCTATCTTTAGGATTCGGTGCCAATTTTCTAGATTACAATAATGATGGATACCTAGATCTATTTATTGCCAACGGGCATATTTCTCCAAACATTGAACAAACCATAGATGTTGTGACGTATGCCCAACCAAACCAGCTTTTTCAAAACAATAGGAATGGGACATTCACCGAAATGTCCCGAGAATCAGGCCCTCATTTCCTAGAAAAGGCTGTCAGTCGAGGAAGTATTTTAGGCGACTATGACAACGATGGTGATATAGACATTGTTGTTACACAATTGAATGGACCTATTGCGTTTCTACGAAACGAGAACGGGAACGCACAAAATTGGCTGCGCATTCGAACAGTTGGGGTTCTTAGTAATCGTGATGGTGTCGGCACCCGCCTGATATTTAAAGTTGGAGACCAAGTTGTCATACGCGAAGTTCGGGTGGGATCAAGTTATCTTTGCAGTCGTGACCCAAGAGTACTATTGGGAGTTTCAGATCATGAGTTTATTGATAAAATTGAAGTCCATTGGCCCAGTGGCATAACACAAATTTTTAAAGATACAGCAGTAAATCAGCAATTGGATATAATTGAAAAAGGGACGCCAAGTCTTAACTAGTTAGCCAGTTAAGATGTCCCTCAAAGTAATCAGATAATAAAGGCTTTAGGAGAGTCACATGTCAGAATCAGGACCAATCGTACCAACTGTGCTTAACTCACAACTATCAGCAGAATTACAGTCAGAAGTCGATTTTTTCCTAAAATGGGGATACTTGGTTGTTGACGATGCATTAACAGAAGAACAACTAGAAACACTCAAAATTGCGCTTGACGAAACCTATGAAGGAGTCGATGATGAAACACAATTCGTTGGCGAACTGCTAGAACAGGATGAACGCTTTGGCTTTTTAATCGATAATCCTCCGGTGCTGGAACGAATTAAAGCAATTTTGGGAAACTGTGTACAACTTCATAGTGCGACATCACGTGTTACACAACCGGGAGCAACCGATCAGAACTGGCATCGCGATGGTCCTTGGCCTGTTGACCCTTGTGGCACACCTTACGGAAGTTTGCCTGGACAAGTTAATTGCGGATATTTTCTTGATGAGCTAACAATGGAAAATGGTCCTATCGTCATTGTACCTGGTAGTCAGCGGGCGCTATTTCGCCCGCCGGAAGGACACCCTACTTTCCCAGATCAAAAGTTTGTACTTGCTAAACCCCGTCAAGCTGTTTTTTTCGACGGGTGGCTCTACCACAGAGGTTCAGCTAACAATTCGCCACAGGAACGCCGAGTTTGCTTAATGTGTTATCAGAATGCTTGGATGAAGTCGCGAGAGCCTTTTAATGGTCCTCGCGTTACCAAACTGCGGGAGGAGGGATCTCCAGAACGAAAACTCCTGCTTGGTAGCATAGGACATTGGTAGTATAAAACGATGGTGATATATTTCATGAATATCCAATATATCTGTAAACAGGCAAGTGGTTCTAGCATATCTTGAAGAATTACCTGCGTTACCTACCCCTACTTACTATTCTCCCCGTCGCACTACTTGACTTTCTCACGCCTTACGGATTCGCTATTTTCACTGATGTGACTGAGGAATCAGGTATTCACACCGTTACTTATAGTGGTAGCCAAGACAAAAAGCATTTGCTGGAATCAATCGGTTGTGGAACAGCATTTCTTGATTATAATCGAGATGGAAACCAAGATGTGTATATCGTTAACGGGTGGAAAATCAAAGATGGGCGTGTCGTGGTTAAAGGTCAAAATGCGCTCTATCGCAATACCGGAAATGGGACTTTCGAAGAAGTAACTGAACAAGCGAAAGTGGGCGATAAAAGTTGGGGAATTGGCGTTTGTACCACGGATTATAATAACGATGGTTGGCTCGACATGTACATTACTAACTTTGGCGCTAACCGTTTGTACAGCAACAACCAAGATGGCACCTTTACCGATGTCGCTGCACAAGTAGGGGTTGACGATAAACGATGGAGCGTGGGAGCGTCATTTTTAGATTTTGATAATGATGGTGATTTAGATCTATACGTAGTGAATTACGTTACCAGCTCCATTTCAGAGGTTTTAGATGCAGAGTTGTCGCAAGATTGGAAAGGAGTTGCAAACGTCATGAAGGGCCCCCGTGGACTAAAAGGGTCCGCTGATGCTTTTTATCGTAACAACGGAGACGGTACGTTTACTGATGCAACGATAGAATCTGGTCTGATTGATATTGGAGCGTTATATGGACTTGGTGTCTGTACTACTGATTATGATCTGGATGGAGACATTGATATTTATGTTGCTAATGATGCGTCACCTAACTACTTATATCAAAATAACGGAAATGGAACATTTACGGAAGTAGGTTTATACGTGAACGCCTCAGTGGCTAACACCGGGTTACCTCAAGCAAGTATGGGAATTGACTTTGCTGATTTTGATAATGATGGTGATTTCGACGGAATCTTAACCCATTTTAGCGGTGAATGCAGTACATTGTATAGAAATCTAGGGGATGGTTTCTTTGAGGATGCATCTGAATCCGTGGGATTATGGCAAAGAACATATCTACCTATGAGTTGGGGAACAGGGTTTTTCGACTATGATAATGATATGGATTTAGATCTATTCATTGCCAATGGACACATTTACCCACAAGTGGATAGCCATTTAGCATACGGTGAATCTTATGCTCAACTTAATCAACTCTTCAATAACAATACGGGCCATTTTAAAGAGATAACATCAGAAGCGGGGGATGGATTTAGCATACGATTGTCAAGTCGAGGAACCGCCTTTGCAGATTACGACAACGATGGGGATTTAGACGTTTTAGTAATTAACATGGATGCTTTACCAACACTCCTGAGAAACGATGGTGGAAATACAAAAAGTTGGTTGTTGATAGAATTAAAGGGAAATAAAAATATAAGTGGGATTGGTTCTATTGTTTACGTAAAAACAGGGAACTTGACGCAAATGAGAGAGGTTCGATCAGGTAATAGTTATGCCTCCCAAAATGAGTTAAGAACCCATTTCGGGTTAGGAGACGCTGACTTGGTTGATAAGATCTCGGTAAAATGGGTTAGCGGTGCGACTTCGGCATTACATAATATTGCCGCACGGCAAATAATACAGATCGTTGAACCCAAGACCAATTCTGAGAATTGAGTTCCTATTCCAAACTGCAAGCATACCATTATTCAGCCAAGTATTTCAATGTGCTCACATCTTTTCTCTACAGACATTGACTCTCAATAGTATTCTGACAGTCATCATCCTCTGTAAAGCTTACCATAATATAATCAGAAGTAAATGAACAAAAACAACAATAAAACATATGTTTCAATCCACACAATACTGATTGCAACTGCATTAATCCCAATAAATATTTATTGGAATGTGCAAATGGAACTAGTCAGGTACTCGGGACTACCAACAACCATCTCGTTATTCTTTAATGTAGTATTTAACCTGCTGATCCTGTCTTTATTGAACATCGGAATAAAGAGGTTTTTAGATAGAACATTATTTAAACGCGGAGAGTTATCTATAATTTATATTGTGTTGTCCATAGCATCTGGTATTGGTGGACATAGCATGATGCAAATTCTCCCACCTATGTTGGGTCATCCTTTCTGGTTTGCTACTGAAGAAAATGATTGGAAGAACCTGTTTTGGAAACACATTCCTTCATGGTTATCCGTCAATGATAAGTCTGTACTCAAAGGATATTATGAGGGTGGCCCTTTATACAATATCCAACATTTGAAAGTTTGGATTATTCCAATTGCTACTTGGTCTGTTTTTATTTTTGTTGTGTTGCTAATCATGCTTTGTATCAACATTATCATCAGAAGGCAGTGGGTAGAAAATGAAAAGCTGAGTTACCCAATCATTCAACTCCCCTTAGAGATGACAAGTCCCAATTTTTTCTCTAACCGTATGATGTGGATTGGATTCATCATTGTAGCCGTCATCGATATTGTAAATGGACTCCATTTCCTGTTTCCAACCATTCCACAAGTATTTAGTAAAAGATACAACATCACATTCCCTAATCCACCATTTAACGCCATGGGCCGTTTACCTTTCGCCATGTATCCTTTCGTTATTGGTCTTGGGTTTCTAATCCCATTGGATCTCAGTTTTCCTGTTGGCTTTTCTTCTGGTTTTGGAAACTACAACTTTTATTAGGTAATGTAATGGGGTTAAGATCACTTCCTGGTTTTCCATACATCAATTCGC
>DTUY01000219.1 GCA_012963885.1 Candidatus Poribacteria bacterium
CCCTTGCTGGCGTGTTGCCAATAGAGATCAGATCGCAGCCTGCATGCGTGATTTGCGCCGAGCCGGCACCTAAAGCAGCGTCATTATGATGTGGCCGCTTTACTCTATAGATTCGCCAGTGTCTATAGAAAGTATGGTCTTGACGATAAGAAAAACAGCATTTACGACGGCCTAGTAGAGCGGGCGTGCACAACAACTTCAGCCTTCACACACTTGCCAATGTCATCAAACCGGCTTAGACACTTGGGGTCGGTCGGACCAATCTCTTCTTAGTCTTCCGTGAAAACTTGACATCACCCCGGCTCTATACTGCGTCGCGCCTGAATCGAACGTACCAAGCAATTACTCCTCAGCTATGACCAAACACTATCTGAAATTGCGCAGGCGACAGGTTTCAGCAACGTGAAATATCTGATGAAAACCTTCAAAGCATTGGCAGAGAACAACTACCAAGCCTTGCTTCATGATCCATCAGCAGCCTAAATTCCTGATATTTAAGCTGAACCATCGGCTAAACTCATTGTGCACAAAGACCCAAGTGCCTCAATCATATCAGGAACAATGGGAAGTCACTAAATGATGTTCGGCAACTGGAGCAATTTTGCCTTCAAATGCTATAGCGCTACAATGATAGCAAATTAACTACGGTTGAAGTTGATTAGATGTTACCGCTGAGCATAACACCTAAATTTACTGCGACTTGGAGATATTATTCAATTGAGGCATGGGTATTGTTTGACTGAGCGGTGTCAAAAGAATAAAATAGATAATACATTCTATCCAAATTAAACTGTTGATAGTTAAAAATATTAATTATTTCCGCAACTGTAGAATCTAAAGTATGAAGTTCATCGAAGGGATCCAAGTTCGACTAACCTTGGATATAGAAGATAAAGATGACAAATAATACTAACCCGACAACCTCTGAACGCTTTTTTTTTGATAATAACGGTTATTTAGTTTTAGAAAATTTACTTCAGAAAAGTCATGTTGAGATATTGCTTGATACACTTTATCAGGTCATTGATCAGCGATGTCAGGCAGAAGAGAAAGGAACTACGAAGACTGGCATGATCAATATCAATGGTGATAACACTAGAATATTTTATATTTTAGATGATGATCCGCTTTTTCTGGATATGATTGATCTGCCAGAGATATGGCCATATATAATAGGGTTACTCAATGAAAAACCACATCATCATGCATCCGATGCAATTGTTGAATATGGCCCTAAAGGACGTGGCATGGGATGGCATATAGATGGACATGATGAAGGTTACCGTAGGTTAGGAGCACCAATTCCTTTTCTGCAACTGAAGATCGGGTACTATTTAACGGATATGACAGAATCAGGACAGGGGAATCTATGTGTTGTTCCCGGTAGCCACAAAGCAGAATACAATCCAGATTCTGAAGATTTACAAAAAACGGATTTATTCCCAGGAGCAATACAAATTTGTGCCCCTGCTGGCACTGCCATCCTGTTCCACAATGCGCTTTGGCACTCCAGTGGACCTTGGACCAAAGACGATGGCAAACGAATTATGTTATATTACGCCTATGAACACCCATGGATGATTGCCTCACAAGAACATTGGGGATATAGCCAAGAATTCTACAATGATTTGCCTCCAGAGCGTCGCCAGCTATTTCATGGTTTTCTATTTAACCCACCAGAACAACGTTGGGGATGAAACACAGAGGAGATTTCCAATTTTTCAGGAAAATATTGCTTTGTCAACGATGAAGGTCTTTTAACTTCATTAGGGTTTAATTCGTTCCAACCGGTATCT
>DTUY01000220.1 GCA_012963885.1 Candidatus Poribacteria bacterium
GTGACGTCGAGGAAGAAATAGATGCCTTCACCGATGACACTAAAATATCGATTTACCAGGATAAGGAGATAGATTCACTCCAAAGTCTGGATGACTTTGCTTCCCAAATCGCCGCTCTCGATTTAATCATTTCGACATCCAACACAACAGTCCACATGGCAGGAGCATTAGGTAGGCCAGTATGGACGTTGTTACACTATGCCCCCGATTGGAGATGGCAACTTGATCGTTCAGATACACCTTGGTATCCTTCTATGACACTTTATCGTCAACTCTCATCGGGCGATTGGTACAGCGTTTTTCAACAAGTTCAACCTAATTTGAAACAATTCGTTGAACAGAATCTCAAGACTCAGAAAGAGGCTTATGCCTAAGGCCACTGATATCCGTCCTGACTTACAAAAAGCCGTTTCACTCCATCAGTCTGGACAATTAAAACAGGCCAAAACCATTTACCAGCAGATTTTGGAGATCGAACCGGGAAATGCTGATATCTTGCATCTATTGGGACTGATATCTTACCAATCCAGCCAATTAGAGACTGCTATTGCCCTAATTGAGCGAGCTCTTGATATTTCTCCCAATCAGCTTAATTATTTGTGGAACCTAGCTAAGATCCTTAGGGAATCAAGTCAGTTTCAGAAAGCCATTGAAGTCTATCATCAAATAATACAACTTCAACCTCAGTCGGCTAACGTCCATTATGAACTTGCCGAGACCCTTCAAATTGGGGGTCAACTTCAACAAGCTGTTCTGGTATACCAAAAGGTCATAAGTATTCATCCTGATGATTCACAGGTATATGGTCACCTTGCCATGGTTCTTTTAAAACTCGAGCAATTTGATAAAGCTATGGATGCTTGTCAAAAAGCAATTCAAATCTTGCCTGAGAACTTTCAAGCGTATAATACTTTGGGTAATGTTTATAAGAAGCTTGGTCGATTTGAAGAAGCTATTCAAGCTTACCGTCAAGTACTCAGTATTCAGCCCAAGCTGGCTGAAACTTACTCTAATCTTGGTGACGTTTTTAAAGAATCAAATAGGTTTGGAGATGCTATGCAAGCCTATCAGCAAGCCATTGAAATTAAACCCGACCTTGCTCAAGTTCATGCTAATATGGGTTCTATTCTCTATCAAAAATTATCGGAGTTAGATGACATTGTAGATGGTTCAAACACGAAAAACGGCGACTTAGTATTTCATGATACGATGGATGATTCCCTGACGGAAGCTTCATGTCTCGAAAAAGTGATACAATATTATCAACGAGCTCTTGAGCTTAATCCCGTTTATTCTGCTGATGTATGTAACAATCTCGGTGTTGCCTATGCAAAGACAGGACGGTTTGAAGAAGCAATACAGCAATACAACAGAGCTATCGATATCAATCCTAAACGTGATGAGTTTTATGGCAATCTCGGTCATGCTTTATATGAGCATGGAAGACCAGAAGAAGCTATGCAAGTTTATCATAGTGCAATTGATATTAATCCTGAACATGCTGAGCATCACCGAGGATATAGCCACGCATCCTTGCTAACGGGAAATCTCCTTCAAGGGTGGAAAGAATATGAATGGCGATGGAAGAGTGACAAATTCTTGGCAGAAAATAAGAGAGTATACCCTCTGCCTCTGTGGGATGGTAGCTCGCTTTGTGATAAATCTATCTGGGTTTGGCTTGAACAAGGAGTAGGAGATCAAATTATGTTCGCTTCCCTTCTGCCTGAGCTCCAGCAACAAGC
This sequence comes from Candidatus Poribacteria bacterium, assembly GCA_012963885.1. Classification (GTDB taxonomy): domain Bacteria; phylum Poribacteria; class WGA-4E; order WGA-4E; family UBA9662; genus UBA9662. The sequence continues at coordinate 1,743 of DTUY01000220.1, forward strand.
CAAACAGGTGGTTGTTGAAATTGAATACCGTCTATTCCCGATCTTTCAGCGATCTTTTTGTGATATCCGTTTACTGATAGCAAAGTCTCGGCCTCACCTGCAGCTTCTAGAAGGATCTATGGATTTCCAATCTCCTGTTGGTAGCCTTGCTCAATGGTTTCTCCCAGATGAAGAGAGTTTTCCCAAACACCAAGCTTATCTCAAGGCATGTCCAAAGAAAACACAAAAATACAGAACGAAGTATCAACAACTTGTTGCCAGTAAGCTGCTCATCGGTATTTCGTGGAAGAGCACACGCGCACATAAGGATTTTGGCCGGCTAAAGAGTACTTTTCTGCATCAATGGATTGCTTTGACTTCTCAGGAGGATTGCCTGTTTATTAACCTGCAATACGGCGATGTCAAAGGTGAGATATGTGAGTTTTTTAATCAGACTGGTATATCGATTTATCAGGATGAGGAGATAGATTCACTCCAGAGTCTGGATGACTTTGCTTCCCAAATCGCCGCCCTTGATTTAGTCATTTCGACATCCAACACAACAGTCCACATGGCCGGTGCTTTAGGAAAGCCTGTTTGGACATTATTGCATTATGCTTCAGATTGGAGATGGCAACTTGACCGGTTAGACACCCCCTGGTATCCTTCTATGACGCTTTATCGCCAACCTTCTTTGGGGGATTGGTACAGTGTGTTTCAACAAGTCCAACCCGATTTAAAACAATTTGTTAAGGATAACATCTACAAGATTCAAATGGGTGATTCCTAGTGTTCACTTCGACTAATACCCCTTCTGAATTACAACAAGCAATTTCATGCCATCAAGCGGGACAATTGCAACGGGCTGAAACCCTTTATCGACAAATCCTGAATAATAACCCTCAACACGCCGATGCACTACATTTGCTTGGATTAGTGACCTATCAATCTGGAAAGGCTGAAGTTGCAATCAATTTTATTAAAGAAGCTATTCATCTTTCGCCTGAATCTCCTAGTTTTTTCTGCAATCTTGGCGATATCTTTAGGAGCCTGAGACGATTTGAAGAGGCAATCCAAGCTTACCGGCAAGCAATCACAATAGAACCAGAGTCTGCTGAAATCTACAATGTCATAGGTATTACCTCCAAAGATAATGGAAAAATCAGAGACGCCATTCACGCTTATCAACGGGCTATCCAAATAGATCCCAATTATGTTGAGGCATATAATAACCTTGGTAATTCGTTCAAAGCTGATCACCAGTATGAGGGAGCTCTCCAGGCTTTTCAACAGGCATTAAATCTTAATCCAAATATAGCTGAAATTCATAATAATTTTGGGACTGTATTGAAAGCCATGGGGCGAGTTGAAGAGGCAGTTCAGGCCTATCTACAAGCTATTGTAATTAATCCTGATTATCCGCAGGCCTACAGTAATCTCGCAGTTGCTTATGCGGAACTCGGGAAATTTGAGGAATCGCTTCAAACTTTTCAACAGGCGTTGAATCTTAATCCAAATATAGCTGGAATTCATACTGGTTATGGTAATACTTTGCAAAAACTCAACAGATTAAAGGAAGCGGTTCAAGCGTACCAGACAGCCATCCGTGTTGACCCTAAGCATTCCCAGGCATACAGTGACATGGGAGCAGCTTTCGCTGCACTTGAACAATTTGATCAAGCTATAAACTCCTGTAAAAAGGCAATTGAACTTGATAATCATAACCATGAAGCCTATGATAATCTCGGTAATATTTACAACGAACTGGGACAATCAAAGGATGCGTGTCAAGCTTTTCAACAGGCTTTAGTTATCAACCCACAGGTGGCTGAGATTCATTACAATTTCGGTAATGCTCTTCAGAAAGCAAATAGGTTGGAAGATGCGCTGGAAGAATATCAGCACGCGCTCAACATTAACTCCAATATTTATTTAGCCTATAACGGTATAGGTTTTATCCTGTATAAATTAGGAGACTTTAATCAATCTGTCGGCGCATATCAGGATGCTCTTAAGTTAAAATTGGATTGTTTTGAAGTTTATAACAACCTGGGAAATTCCTTGAGGAGCTTAGGCCGAATAGAGGAAGCTATTCAAGCTTATAAGCGTGCGTTGGAGATTCGCCCCGATTATAATGAAGCGGAACATAATTTAGGTTTAACATTATTAACTGAAGGCAAATTTACGCCAGGGTGGAATCTTTACGAGAACCGGTGGAAGATTGGCAGCAAAAAACGACAGCTTGGACAGCGTGTAGAGCAATCAGGCTTTGGTCGGTCTTATGGCGAGGCCGATTTCCCTCAGCCACTTTGGGATGGTAGTCAACTTGATAATAAATCAATTGTGGTTTGGATGGAACAAGGGATTGGAGATCATATTATGTTTTCTTCTTTACTGCCAAAACTGCAGCGTCATGCTCAGCGTGTTTTGGTGGAATCTGAACATCGCCTCCTCCCTATTTTTCAGCGTTCTTTCTCTAAAATTGAATTCTTTCCGGTTCAAAGCCCTCCGCATTCCCAACTTTTAGATACCTCCATCAATTTTCAATCTCCCATTGGCAGTCTTCCTCAGTATCTTCTTCCTGATGAGGATAGATTTATGAAATGTCCCTCTTATTTCAATGCATGTCATCATAAAACTGGGGCACTTCGGCGTAAATACTTGCAACTGTCAAATCGTAAACTTGCCGTTGGCATCTCATGGAAAAGTAAAAACAGGAATATTGGAAAACTAAAGAGTACTTCTCTTGATCATTGGGAAGGTTTATTATCTCGTTTTCAGCGGGACTGTTTCTTCATTAATCTCCAGTATGGTGATGTGGAGGAAGAAATTGATGCGCTCATTAGTAGTAGTAAGTCTGGTGTAAGAATCTATTGTGATAAGGATATAGATCCACTCGAAAATCTAGATGATTTTTCTGCTCAAGTATCTGCTTTGGATCTAGTCATTTCGACGTCTAACACAACTGTACATATGGCGGGGGCGCTAGGAAAGCCTGTTTGGACATTATTACACTACGTACCTGATTGGAGATGGATGTTAAATCGTTCTGATTCTCCATGGTATCCTTCCATGACTCTGTTCCGGCCCGAAAAACTCGGTGACTGGTCTAGTGTTTTTCAACAAGTTGCTGTTAGCTTAGAAGAATTGTTGCTTGATAAAAGAAGTTGATTCAGATAATAATGTCATTTCTATCGAACCTGAATGCATCATAGTTTATGATAATTTTATGTATGTTTATATTGCCACTCAGCAAACGCAAGATGCTATTCAAATGTAAGATGGAATTTCATCAGTGGGTTTTGGTTCCCTATTATATTGCCTAGACAGCCGATACCATGTTAAAAACCCTAGTTCAGTTTACTATTGGTATGTACGGTAAATTGCATATTAATGAAGATCTTGAAAAAACAGAATAGTTTCTCAAAAAATTTATACGAGTACAAGCATAACACATTGGGTTATGGCAGTGGCAAGGTCTCTAGTATCGGAATTTGTCGTTTGGGAAATGGGTGAAATTTGCTGTTACAATCCTGTGTGTTCGCCATTTCAGGAATTTCATTAGAAACAATATGGTGTTGTCGTCTCAACAGCTGTCTTGGGACATTGCCATCAAGAAGACATTGATTCAGATTGGAAATGATTCTCTCTTATGAAAAAGGTTAGTCGGGAACAAGCCATCCAAATTGCGAAGGAATGTTATCAGTCGAAACAGTACAGACAGGTCACGCAAATCTTACAACGACTAATCCAATATGGTGTTCAAGATGATGACATTTATCTTCTAATGGGCCATGCATATTATTGCTTAGGTCAGTATCAACAGGCAATTCAGGCGTATCTAAACGGAATACAGATTGCAGATTCTGCTGTTTGCCATGCCAATTTAGGTGATGCACATGTCCAGCAAGGATGTTACAACGACGCAATTGACTCATATAGTAAAGCTACTGCTATCAACCCCGATTTTCCAGCGGTACACTTGAATTTAATTTATGCCTATTCTGTTGCGCAACAAACTGAGAATGCTATACGGATGTGCGGCCAAGTCCTAAGTAATAAATGTGATTCTAACAGCTTAGAAGTTGCTTTGGAAAGCGAATATACTAGGAATAGTCCAAGTCCTAATTATCTTTCACTGATTGGCTTGTACAACAAATTGCATGTTGATGGAGATTTGAACAGTAAGGAAGAAGCTAAGGAGGTGTATGCAGGCCGAAGTATAATGCACTGGATTAATCCGATAAAAAATCTCATTGCTCTGACAGATTCCCAAGATTTATTGGATTCTGGCAGTGGAAAAGGTTTCCAATACCAGAATCTGTCGTTGGAGGGCGACGATCAAATCAGATATCAAAGCCTCCAAGATTATTGGAAAGTGGATGAGATCTATTGTTACGATCCTACCTATCCACCCCACCAGAAATTCCCTCAGAAACGGTATGATATTGTCATTTCAACAGATGTCTTAGAACACTGTCACCAAGAAGACATCAAGTGGATTATAGACGAGATCTTCGGCTTGGCCAAGAAATGTGTCTTTGCAACTATTGCTTGCTTTGTTGCGCAGAGACTTCTGCCAAACGGAGAAAATGCTCATTGCACTATTCGGCCGGGAGTCTGGTGGAATAAAATATTGCAATCGGTTACGCCTAATTATCCGGATGTCAAGTATTGGTTTCTAGTAGAATATCTTTATCTCGATATTGTTGGAGAAAAACGTGTTTTTCAAACACTTAGTAATTTTAATCATGTTGAGGGGATCTTAAAGTTGAGTACTTAGAACCCGTGTAAAACATAGAAGGATTGAAATGTAGGGGCGTAGCATATTACACTCCTTTTTCTTTAATGCGCACGACATGCTACAAAGCGTTACAATAACTGGCTTAACATATCAACAATGACGGCGGCTACAGCCTTGTCTGACAAAACTGGACCTACCATCCGTGGGGCCACCTTCGCTGATAGGATCAGAGCCTAAGTTTTAATGCTATCTTGTCCAGTCAACGCTATTAATAGCGTGTGCTTGCAAATTTTGCGCTTTGGCAAGTTGCCTATTATTACGTAAATAGCGTTGAGAAGAAGGGGGTTTGTTTCAATCGTACTTTACATCAATAAACTCGAGTCCAAGCTGATGAGCATGGTAATCCAGCGCTGCTACGATTAACAGTCAATCAGTCAAAACCAGCCTGCTGGCTAGCAGGCATGGCTTGAACAGGCACAAGAAATTAAAGGACATATTATAGTATACACACTGGGTATTCTATTATAAGCTCAAGTGGCCGATGCCTACGGCTATCGGTAGATAGTGATTTTAGAGAAAATTAGGGTCCTGATTGCAGAGTCAGTTTCAAACAATGCCGGAAATTGTGGTCAGTTTTAGAGAATGAATGCCTTTTAAAAGATTTAAACAAATTTAGATGTAATTTTCTATAAAAAAAGTTAGTTCGGGACAAGACACTATCTGGCAATGATGAAGAGCTTCAATATAAAATACCCTTCCTAGAACCAAT
>DTUY01000221.1 GCA_012963885.1 Candidatus Poribacteria bacterium
AGTTCCCTTATTCCAACGCTCTTTTCCTCAGATTCAATTCTTTCCTCGACAAAATCCGCCAAACTTACAATTGTTAAATCCTGATATCGATTATCAAATTCCAATGGGCAGTTTAGATCAATGGCATAGAACTGATGAAGATAGTTTTAAAGAGAGTAGACAGCCCTATTTGAAAGCCTGTGCTAATAGGTCTACCAAGATCAGGAAAAGATATCAAAAATTGGCCGATGGTAGAATACTGGTTAGTATTTCATGGAAAAGTACTAGTATCAACCAGAGACGTGCATTATTAAAAAGTACTATATTGGAAGATTGGATCTCCATTCTATCACACGAGGACTGCTACTTCATCAATTTACAATATGGAGATGTGAAGGAAGAATTAGCACAGTTTCAACAGCAAATGGATCTAATGATTTATCAGGATGAGGAGATAGATTCGTTGCAGAATTTAGATGATTTTGCTGCCCAGGTTTCAGCCTTAGATTTAGTTATATCTACGTCTAACACCACGGTGCATATGGCAGGGGCTTTGGGTAAACAAGTTTGGACCCTGTTGCCTTATATACCAGATTGGCGCTGGATGCTAGAGCGAGAGGATACACCATGGTATCCAAGTATGAGATTATTTCGACAAAATGAAATTGGAGATTGGTCAGGGGTATTTGACCAAGTTAGATCGGAGTTAGAACAATATATGGTAGAATGGAACCTCTATTTATAAATGCTATCCGTTTTAATAACTTTATTAAAAATAGTTCATCCACTTCCAACACTAACTAGGAAGTGCACCAAGAATGGGGATCATTATGATTGCTATGAGTGAATTACAGGAGACAAAAAAACAAACCAATACATTCATCATAACCTAAAGACGGCCTACGAAAGCAACTATGCCGACTATTTGGATACCATCCCCCATCTGTTCCACTTTAACGCCGTCGTAATGTTCGGTAACGGTGAGCAAACCAAGATCAGCACCATCACCAGTAAGTGGGAACACTTCCATCAATGGAAGCGCTTGGTTGAACAGGACTTGGGTGTCGTGGAGATGGAGACGTTGCTGAAAGGCGTTTGTGATAGATCCAACCTGATCGACATTAGGGAAACGTATTGTTTTTAGATTTTTAGAAATTCTGTGTTTTATAAATACAAGTTAAGTGGAGATTGAAATATCTTCACTTTTGGGGAGCTGACTTTTCAGTCTAAACCCCATGCGGAACTTCGGTTCCAGCGTTGACCAGTCTAGGTTTTAAATGACTACGTTATGGATGAATGAAAAGGCATCGCTATTTGAGTGCTTTTAATTGGCTAGGTTCAAGCAAAAACTGACGCTGTAGTACTAAAGAGGTTTCAAATGTCTTCCACTAACCACGACATCATCATTCTTGGCGGCGGCCACAACGGCTTGGTGGCTGCCTGTTACCTGGCTCAGGCCGGGATGGACGTTCTGCTACTCGAGCGTCGGGAATTTCTCGGCGGCGCTTGCGTCACCGAAGAACTATTTCCCGGTTACCGTTTCTCAGCGTGCTCTTACATCTGCCACATGCTGCAGACGAAAGTCATTGACGACCTCGAGCTGCGAAAGCACGGCTTTGAAGTATTTCCACTCGAGCCATCGCGCTTCTCGCCTTTGCCGGATGGCAGAAGCCTTTCACTTTGGGATGACCTCGAACGGTCGCAGGAAGAGATTGGACGCTTTTCTAAGCAGGATGCTAAGAACTACCCGAAATGGCTTGATTTCTGGAGGCGGGCAGGCGGCTTGATTCACGCCTACTTCCTGAAACCACCTCCAACCATCAGCGAGGTTGCTGAACGAGTTCGAGGCACAAAAGACGAGGCGCTGTTCGACCGGCTGTTAACCGCGAACATGAAAGATCTCGTCGATCAATTCTTCGAATCGGACACCGTGAAGGGCTCCCTTATCCAGGCGCAAGACGTCGGCGACGTAAACGCACCCGGCAGCGCATGGTGCTACGCCTACATCAAGTGCAACATGTTCAGCGCTCCGGAGAACGTCGGTATCGTCAAGGGCGGCATGGGCTCGATCACCCAGGCGATGGCCACAACCGCACGTGAACGGGGAGTGAAATTGAAGACCGGAGCCGTCGTGAATCATGTGCTAGTCGAGGATGGTGCAGCGATCGGCGTTGTCATGGAGGATGGTACAACGATTCGCAGCAATACCGTTGTTTCGAATGCCGACCCGAAGCGAACTTTTTTAAAGCTCGTCGAACCCGAGCATCTCGAGCCCGCATTCGTAAGAAGAATCAGAAAACTGAAGACCAGCGCCGCTTACTTGAAGTTCCACGCCGCACTCAAAGGCCTGCCGGACCTTTCGGCCTACTTTCCCAACAGCGATTACGATCCACGAGTGCTCGGAGAGATAAAAATCTGCCCTTCGGTCGAATACTACGAACAATCCTGGCAGGATGCTTCGGCAGGTCGGCCCGCCAGCCAGCCGGTCATGGAAGTTCAAGTCCCAACCGGTTACGACCCGTCGATGGCGCCCCCCGGCCATCATATTCTTTCCACCTGGGCGCTTTACGCACCAGTTCAACTGAAGGAAGGGAACTGGGACGAGCGGCGGCAGGAAGTCGGCGAAAACCTCATCGATTCTCTTTCCATTTACATGCCAAACATCCGCGACATCATGGTCGACTGGTCGCTCTTCACACCTCTGGACATCGAGCAGCGCGTGGGCCTGACCGACGGCAACATCCGCCACCTGGACATCATCCCCAGCCAGTTTCTCGCCCAGCGCCCCATGGCCGAATGGGCCAACTACCACACCCCAATCAAGAACCTCTACCTCTGCGGCGCAGGCACCCATCCCGGCGGTGAAGTCACCGGAGCACCCGGGCACAATGCAGCAATGAGGATATTGGGGGACTGGGAGAAGGGGCAATGAAAGGCTGAAGGAAATTGTCCAAGTGGTGTGATCGAGTTTGTTCAAGACCTCAACCACAAAGCACCATGTCAGTCTTAGCTACTACTAAGCTCAGGACGGAAGGTAACAATAGTCACTACCGGTTGGAATATCAGGAATTTGATCAGGCAGGCGGCTATACGATTATCTTTCAGGCCAGGAATATAGGCGGCTAGGCGGAACCCATCCAGACCACCATCACCGTGCTTGGAACAGCCCCCAAACCTGTAACTGAGCTAACGGGGTGATGTTAACGGTTAATATCTTTGACTTGGTGCTGGTGGAGGGTAACTTTGGCCATTCACTGGCTGCACCTGCTGCCGTAGCAGCTGAGATTGAACTAAGGAGCAGAAGCATCACATAGCCCAAGCCATAGACCAACTGGCAGATCTTGACCTAGGTCAGCCTTTCTATGCCCAAAATTAGGGGGATATCCATGTTTACATTCGGCTACAGTCCAGTGATGAATTTGGATGACGCACGTTCTTTCGCTCAACACTCTCAATTGGAAGAAGACAGGCCAGCACTGAGACGCATAGCTAGAGCCAGTGCTCTATGTCATCACGATTTGGTGCAGTGCTTGGATGCTTCCAGCTTCATCGTCCGATCACAGAATGAGCCTGATATGCAGTATCAGGTGGTATCAGGCGAGGACAGCTATCAATGCAACTGTCCTGATCCTATAGTGCCTTGCAAGCACATTATTGCTTGTAGATGAATACTGCACTGCTACCAGAGCGCTCTAATGCGTGAATTGAAGGAGGTGTGACTGTGAACACCTTAACCGATTCATTAAGACCAATAATCTCGATAAGTAGATGACGGTGGCTTATCTGTAAGAACAGTTTCCCATACCTCACTAATTAGGCAATTGATATTCTGCAGTTAAAACGAAAAGGGATGAAATGTCGCAGAGGGTGCGATATTACTGATGCGGACGGAAACCTCCTATCGGAACCCTGGAACGGGGAAGAAGTAATAATCACAGATGTCTATCCAGAAAAAGCATTGGATATGCGAAAAAAGAACCATGGAATCAAGGTCAACTACCCGAGTTGTACTACTGGGAATAAGAGGCTGCAGCCGATGGCAACGCGGCTGAGCTACTCGCTCGTTGTAGAAGGCATGATATAAGACACAAAAACACGTCTTGAATTCACGAAAAAAAGATGATCGCAGATCAGGACAGATTAGTCAAGATTGATTTCTGTGGCGCTCTCTGTAATACCCGTGCAGGTTAACCTAGCTGCTGATCACCAACTAAATCGCTATCAAGTTCGAGCCTCTTATCCCACCAGTTGTATTTTCCACTCTCCCCCCTGTCCTAAACTCTCCCTTCATCTTTTCGATTAGGAGAAGCTTCAATCCACCCTATCAGCCCATATAGCGCCGTTTTGCGTGCATTTTCCTACTGTGTTTCTGTCTTACTCCCTCAGGCAACTCTATGGGTTCAGCCTACGGCAACAACTTTTACTGTCCCTTGCTCCTCCGGAATCATTCTCTATCCCCGATAATCACGTTTGCCAGGCAACAGCCCGTCATCAATAATCCTGCGAATCATCCGCACATCACAACTAAATAACTTGGCTAGATGTCCGACATCTAGTTTTCGTTTCAATCACGTTCCCAGTATCAGGTAGTGATAAAAGGACACTTCATCCTAAAAGCATATATTCACGTATGTTGTGCAGAAATTTCACAAAGTATTTGGAAGCTGAAATAGCATCAGGCCTTTGGAACTAGAGATTATGTTCAGCGGGATGGACCTGCTTGGGTGGGTAGATGCTTAGAATGAATTCTTACAACTGCACCCAATGGTACAGAAGCGAAATAGTCAGGGTTAATGAACAATTTAACAAAGTTTGATATTTATGGTGAAATTGTAAATCATGGGACTTTTCCAAGGATTCAGGAGGGTTGAAAGCTTCCCACGGAAAATGGGCAGTTAAAGGCGGCATTTTCCAAGTTGAGGGTAAAGATCCAGCTATGCATGCTAGCTACATAGAAGATGAAACCAAAACTTGGGATAACTATACTGTGGAAGCCAGAGTTCGCCCGGCTAAAGCTGGAAATACGAGGTGGGCTGGTATAGTGTTTCGTGCACAAGAGGATTTACATGAATATTATGTGTACTATCTGAATACACCAAACAATACCACCGAATTCTGGATGCATAAGAAAGGAAAATGGGATACCCGACAATCTTTCGTCAAAAAGGGAAACAAAGACACCAATAACCCCGCTCAAGGTGGAATCAAGATTGCTCAAGATAAATGGCATGACATGAAAGTTGTCTGTAACGGCTCCAAGTTTAAATTTTATTTCGATGGTAAACTTCAAGTCGAATTCGAAGATAAAACCTACAAAACTGGTGGTGTCGGCGTTTGGTCATGGGCAGGACCCGCAAGTTTCGATAACCTCAAAGTGACCGGAGATGTTGTCGCAGCCGTTGATCCAGAGAAAAAATTAGCAGCAACCTGGGGTAGTTTAAAAACTATTCGTTAGCGCTCATTATTATTAACACCATATAGCTGAGGTGATCAAATCACCTCAGCTTACTAAATTTATATCTCAAAATCCAAATGGAGGAAGAGACAATGGGATCGAATTTTAGTTTTTGCTTGGCTTTGCTGTTAATATCGATGGTATTTGTTGCGTCAGTATCACAGGCTGGTATACAACTGTGGGACTTTGAGGATAAGGCCAAAGAAAAGGATTGGGAAGAAGCCAACGGTGACTGGGAATTCAAAAAAGGTATCTTTCAGGAAGTTTCTGCTGCCGAGAGTGCCATGCACCAAATTGTCAGAGGTGAAGATTGGGAAAAATGGGATGATTATACTGTTTCCGCCAAAATTCGTATCGATGAGGGTAGTTGGGCTGGGTTGATTTTTCGTGCGCAAAAGGATCTGCATGAGTATTATGTTTACTATATGAATATACCGGACAATAAAACCGAATTCTGGGTGCATATGGCAGGAGCATGGGATACACGCCGGGCTGTCAGCTCCAATATTGCCGCAATGAAGAAACTTCAAAAGGAAAAAATTGAACATGGCAAATGGATGGACGTTAAGGTAGTCTGTAAAAAGGATAAGTTTGAATTCTACATCAATGACGAGTTACAGGGCGAACTGGAAGATGACGCCTACAAACAGGGATCGGTTGGTGTCTGGTGCTGGGTAGCTAAAGCCAGCTTTGACGATGTCATGGTTGAAGGTGATAGTGTTACCAATACCCTGGCTGTTGATCCGCAGAGTAAACTGGCTGCAACTTGGGGGAATCTAAAGCGGAGCCCTTAGCATTGTAGGCTATCTAAAATGACTGCCTAAAAACTAAATAAAATCGATTAGATACAAGCCCGTGCTTATAACTAGCACGGGCTTTTTCAATTTTTCAACTATAAATTAACCACTGGCAGTTCAAATTTTGAGCAACACATAACACGATGGATTTTCCTGAATATACCTAAAAAGAGGCGTCAATTGAACTTGTTGACAGCGGATGCTATAATGCAACCAATAAATTGAGAATAAGAACTGATATAATGGCAATCAGCAAATCTTACGTCCGAACCAAGATTGGATTCCTTCTGCTTCTTTTCTTGGGTGTCGTTGATTTATGCTGGCCCAGTACCTTTCAAAATGGAACATCTTTCGCCGATCAAATCCGCAATTATCAGTCACAGTTGGAAACCAATCCAAATCAGGTTGAGATTCGATTGGCATTGGCCAGAACCTATTTGTTGTTTGAAGCATTTGAACAAGCAACGGCAGAATACCAGCGGATAATTGAGATTGATCCGAAGAGAGCGGACGGATACTTCGGTCTGGGACTAAGCCTAGCTGGCCAGGAGGAGTTTGACAAATCCATTTCAGCTTACAAAAGTGCGCTTGACATTTCTCCCCATCTACCGCAATATCATGCGGCACTTGGTCGTTCTTATGCGCAACTTTACCGTTATGACCAAGCGGAATCAGCATACCAAACAGCAATTGACATAAAGACTGATGATGCCATGTTTCATCACCAGTTGGGAGTTGTTTATGCTAATCAAGGCAAAAGGGATGAAGCCATTTCTCAACAAAAACGGGCGATCACCATTCAACCTCAACTGTCCCAGGCACATCATCAGTTAGGTATGCTTTACGGTCAGCAGAATCTATGGGACAAAGCCATCTCGGCTTACCTGATAGCACTCAAGCAGAATCCAGAACTGGTCGAATCCTCCTACAACCTGGCTCAGGCATATTTTCGCCGAGGAAAGATGGAAGAAGCTCAACAGCAGATGAACCGGT
>DTUY01000222.1 GCA_012963885.1 Candidatus Poribacteria bacterium
ATACCTGTTTAGCGTCAATTCCTAAAACTCCTTTTCATCTGCAAGTATTCCTGTTCGCTGTTCCGAATAATATAACGCTGCGAAGTTATTTGCCTTCATCTGAACCTACTCATATTTTTTGTCTTATAAAACACTGGAATTGCACAGAAAACAGGCCATTTCCCCATAAATCCCTCAGAATTGTGTATATGAAGAAGTTGGGCTTGTCTTAGTACCTTTTGCCACAAAGCTCTTTGAAAAACGATTTTGAAGCAGCTATTAAAAACAAAATTTTCGATGTTAACCGAAATTTATCTCATATTTATGGTTAATGACCCTAAAACCCGCCTTTTAATCATAAATTATAGAATTATAGTATACTTAAAATAAAACATTGATTATATCAAAGATTATAAATACTTAAAATAAAACTCACTTAATTCTTTATAGCTTAAGTTTATTAATTTAATATATATTTAAATACTTATTAAATTAATACTAATCATGTTTATTCCTTACCGTTATTTATTATGTGTCTGGCACTTGAAAAAAACTAATCTATTTGCTAATCTCTGATTGCCTAAGATCCACTTATACAATTTTCTTACGGATTGGATATCCGGACAATAAGTACTTAACCTAGGAGGTCACCTTGGATAAAGGATATGCTAACAGACAACTGTTAATTTCAGCCACAGAATTAATTACGCAAGTATCAGAACATTGCATAGTGGATACTCGTCCAGTACACCAATACATGGCAGGACACATTCCTAATGCCATCCCCCTCGACCTTTTCTCAATCAGCTTGACTGACACCAGTGAACAATCGTTTAAAGCCTTTATGTCGATGATTAGTATTTTGTTTGCACGTCGAGGTGTCGATCTAAACAGAAGCATCGTCTTTTACGAAGATGTTTCCGGCATGCGTGCAGCCCGCGGATTTTGGTTTTGTGAGTATCTAGGGCACAAGAAGACTCAAGTACTTGACGGTGGCGTTCGGTCATGGTTACAAGCTGGCGGTGCTATAGATACTGACCCGGTCGTTCCACCTGATTTAAGCGGGCTGCCAATTTCTCCTCAGCCTGATACACATATGAATGCTGAAGAAATTTTAGATCAACTTGATGCACCTGATTTTGTGATACTTGACACTCGTTCAGCTGATGAACATTATGCTCGTGTTGCACGTGCGGCCAGGGCTGGTACTATTCCGGGATCCGTTCATCTCGAGTGGATAGAGAACCTTAACCCGGATGGCACATTTAAACCGGCCTATCAGTTGCAAACAATGTACAACCAAGCAGGTGTAACTCCCGATAAAGGCGTAGCTTGTTATTGCCAAGGTGGTTACCGTTCAGCCCATTCCTATCTAGCACTGCGTCTTTTAGGGTACCCAAGGGTAAGTAACTATATTGGTTCCTGGAAAGAATGGGGAGATCGGCACGACCTGCCAATTGAAATAAGAACTGATTAATTAACTGGTTGGGCCAAATGGCTATACCGAAAATTGGATGCTGTCTTGCACCTATGCTGGCTATATTCTGGATGTACATGGTCAATAGTATCGCCTTTGAAGCAGGGAGGGAAAAAATGTCGATATCTGGCAACGCAGTTAAAACCAAACAAGATGGATTGACAATACATGTCAGTTGCAGTGGAAACGACCTATGGTCTGGCCGCTTACCTGAACCCAATGCTTCGGGAACAGATGGACCTTTGGTTTCATTAGAAGGTGCCAGAGATGCGATTCGCAAAATCAAGAATTCCAACGCTTGGGAAGAGCTAAGATCAACAGGGCAGGGAATAAGCGTCATCCTGGGTGGCGGTATATACCAGCTGCCCACTGCTTTTGAGTTGCATGATCAGGATTCGGGGGAAGAAAATGTCCCAATTACATACAGCGCAGAATCGGGACAGGAGGTGCGGCTTGTCGGAGGGCGAATAGTCACCGATTTTGAACCTGTTTCTGATCCGGAAATACGAAACCGACTTCAGCCAGAGGCCAGAGAACACATACGACAAACCGATTTAGGCAAACTGGGTATCAACGATTTTGGTCAGGCAGGTGGAGGTGGGCTGGAACTGTTTTTTGCCGACCAGCCGATGACATTATCCAGATGGCCCAATCAGGAGTTTATCAAAATTACAGAGTTGGTGGGTGGCGACCCTGTTGATGTCCGCGGTACCAAAGGCGATAAAATTGGCAAATTCATGTATCAAGGTGATCGACCCGAACGCTGGAGGAACGAAAATGATGTTTGGGTACATGGTTACTGGTTCTGGGATTGGTCAGAGCAACGGCATGCAGTTGAATCAATTGACACAGAAAATCGAATTATCTCGGTTAAGCCTCCGTATCACGGTTATGGTTACCGGACAGGGCAGTGGTTCTATGCCTTCAACATCCTAGCTGAACTTGATCAACCCGGACAATGGTACCTTGATCGAAAAACATCACTTCTTTATTTTTGGCCCCCGTCATCATTGGAGGAAAGTCAGGCCGCTGTTTCAGTTATCAAAACCATGGTCAAGATGGAAAATGTCAGTCACGTTACTTTGAAAGGATTTATCTTTGAAGCTGCCAGAGAACATGGCGTCCTTATCAACGGAGGTGAATCCAATCGTTTGGTAGGCTGTACCTTCCGAAACCTTGGAGGTTGGGCGGTTCAGGTTTCTGGAGGAAGCAAAACCGGTGTGCAGAGTTGCGATATTTATCAAACAGGAAAAGGTGGAATTTCGCTCTCAGGCGGAAACCGAGTCAAACTTCAACCGGCTCAGCACTATGCCGAGAACAACCACATCCATCATTATAGCCGCTGGGACCGAGTTTACCAACCAGCAGTTTCGCTCAATGGTGTTGGTAACCGTGCTGCCCATAACCTGATTCATCACGCCCCCCACATGGCAATTGGATTTAGCGGAAACAACCACCTGATCGAATTTAACGAAATTCACCATGTTTGTTATGAGTCTAATGATGCAGGTGCCATTTACTGCGGACGGGACTGGACTATGCGTGGAACTGTTATCCGCCATAATTTCCTGCATCATATTAATGGTTTTGAGGGACGTGGTTGCGTTGGCGTCTACCTGGACGATATGTTTTCTGGCACCAGCATTTACGGCAACCTGTTTTACCAGGTAACCCGAGCAGCCTTTATTGGCGGAGGTCGTGATTGCAAAATTGAAAACAATATCTTTGTTGATTGCAACCCGGCACTTCATATAGACGCCCGGGCAATGGGCTGGGCCGGCTATCATGTCAACCAGATCATGAAAGAACGGTTAATGGCTATGCCTTACCAAGATCAACCATGGGCCGAGCAATATCCTGAACTGGTCGACATTTGGGAAGACGAACCAGCAGCGCCCAAAGGGAACTTGGTAGCTAATAACATCGCGCAGAAGGGAAAATGGGACGGTGTTCAAGATCAAGCTCGACCTTACGTTACTTTTCAACAAAATCTAATTGATCAACTACCAGAGTCTCTAGGTGGAGATAAACCCGACCAATTTCAATTAGCTAGCGATTCTGCTGCTTACAACACTGGGTTCCAACCGATACCAGTTGAAAAGATTGGGCTTTACACTGATAAGATCCGGGTTTCCCTGCCTACCCCAAATGATCTTCAACATCAATAAAGATCTAATCTTTTTCGATATGATTGGATTTTGGTAGCAGAACTCAGTTATTAGCAGGAGCCATATCCCAAGCCCGAATCGATTTAACATTCACCGAACCATCCCCAGAAAATAGACTTATGCCGACACTGTCCGATCGCGTTGGATAGATGCGCTGGGTGATGCACTGGCGGCTATTGGCATAGACCTCCAGTATTGAGTGGTCAAGAAAAATGCGAAGATTAAGTGTTTCACCTACGGACAATTCAAATGGAGCTTCTTGTGCTTTCACCACTCGTTTTTCTTCTGGCAACCGGTCAAGGGCTCCTGTGTTACGATAGTAATTGTAAACAATTTTCTCATCAAGAGTCGATTTGCTGATGTCCACTTTCAGTTTCTTAGATGCGCTGTGGCATGAGATAATCGTTTGCTCGTCACCATCAGGGGAACATCTTACTTTGACACCAAACTCCTGAGCGTCCTGTGGTTCCATATCCAGTGACAATTCCAGGCATCGGCCCTGTATGTTATCCAATACCAGATCTGAATCGGTTGCTAACTGAACATCGGGATGCGTACGTGGATTCATGCGAAGAACTTCCAATTCAGGGATAGGCTGGATGCACAAAGTCCCGTCATCAGCCAAAGAGAGAATGCGGGGTAATGTCATAACTCCAGACCAGCCAGATGCTCTTTCCCGTTCACTACCTTGTAATTCACGTACCCAATCAAAGAAGACACGCCGTCCTTTACTATCCAACAATGTTCGGGCTCCGCCAAGTTGCCCACCAGGCCAACTCATCCTCCCATGAATTTCAGGATGGTAAAGTTCATTTTGCAATCGACCAAGATAATACTGGGTTCCCTGCAGATGGCTGCAAAACAACAACATGTATTTATCTTCCAGAGGGAAAAAATCTGGCACAGCACAATCTTCGTCAAACTCAGTCCAACGACGATCCGATTGATAAAAGAGGCCCACATATTCCCAACAATCCAAGTCATGTGCCCGGAACAAATAAGCTGCATCACCCTTGCCATTAGGATTCCGGTTGTTGGTTATCTGGTAATAGATATCTCCATCCAACCAAGCAGATGGATCATGGATGGTGTATTTACCGAAATCGGGGCTGTCGGGTGTTGGCTCAGGAGTAACAGGGTTATCCGGGTGCTTGGTCCAATTTATCAACATATCGTCCTGACTGGAAGCTAAACAGGTCCCATCTGGCACACCATAGTAAATAAAAGTTGGAATGCCCTTTTTACTGATGAACGCACCACCACTGAAACAGCCATTTCGATCAGGACCATCCAAGGTTGGTGTCAAGGCAATGGGATGATGTATCCAGTGAACCAAGTCAATACTGGAGGCATGTCCCCACTGCATCCATTTCCAATATCCCCCTTCCGGATTATGTTGATAGAAAATATGGTATCGCCCCTTCCAAAAGATTGCCCCATTAATGTCATTCATCCAAGCAGACGGTGGCATGAAATGGTACTTTGGCCGATGAGGATCACTACGGAACTTTTGCTCTAATTCCTGTGCACAAGCGATCAGGTTTTCTGTTTTCTCGATTTCTGGTTCTAAATTCACGGCCTGTTTTCCTTGATTTTTCAATAAATACCGCTAAAATTTGCGCTTAATCTGGCATTATGCAAGTATGTCTCTTTACCCGCGTCCAATGTAAGGCATCTGGGTAGCCATCACAGTCATGAACTGCACGTTGGCATCCAATGGCAGACCTGCCATGTAGACCACGGCTCGGGCTACGTCATCTGCATCCATCCTCGGCTCAACTGCTACGGATCCACTGGCTTGTGGCACCCCCTGTTTCATTCTGCCGGTCATATCCGTGGCAGCGTTGCCAATATCAATTTGGCCGCAGGCAATATTGTACTTACGCCCGTCAAGAGAAGTCGATTTCGTCAGCCCCGTCATCGCATGCTTGGTGGACGTATAGGGCGAAGAATTGGGCCTTGGCACATGAGCTGATATGGAACCATTATTAATGATACGTCCACCTTGCGGTTCCTGATCTTTCATGATTTTGAATGCTTGCTGTGTACATAGGAACGGTCCGGTCAGATTGGTGTCAACTACCGATTTCCATTGTTCGTAAGTCAAATCTTCCAGCGGTATGCCTGGAGCGCCGATACCCGCATTGTTAAACAACACGTCAAGTCGACCAAAGGTCTCCTTGGTTTTGGCAAACAGGTTTTGGACTGAAACAGGGTCCGTTACATCAGTAGGAACAACCAATGTTTGAGAACCGGTTTGTTCTGCTTCCACGGCGGTGGTTTCCAATGGTTCAATGCGTCGTCCTGCTAAGGTAACCGAGTACCCTTCCTGTAAAAGGGCCAGCGCTGTCCGCTTGCCAATACCGGAGCCCGCTCCGGTAATAATAGCGACTTTACTTAGTAAACTCATTCTAATACCTCCTGACTTTGTAAATCCAAATTTAATATTGAAATAACTTTAAACCATAGTCGTTTCAATGTGCCTAATCATTTTTATGAACCAATCTGATTTTGTCTGTTACCAATGCTTGATTACATTCAGTACATCTTTAATCTTTTGAAGGGATTTACTTTCGGCGCCAACATAATTGAACCATTCCCGCACTGCTTCTTTCTGTGGCTCAGTCTTTGCAGGATCAGCAAAGGTAATTAAATTAATGAAAGCTTCTTCTCGAGCAAAGGTCCTATGATATGGATCTTTCCGGATCCACTGGACCAGGGCGTCGTTCTCATCGGGAAAGGCCTTCTCTATGAATGGCTGATATTCTTTCGTTCTTCGATTATAGAGATGGAACATTTCATGAAAAACCCACTGCTCCATCGAAATATCTTCCTTGAAATAACCGTCACTATCGGCAGGAACATAGATTCCAAATGAGTGTTTGCCACTCTGATCAGGTCCGGCAAATCCTTCTGGAGGATTGGGTTCACCAAACACCATAGGACGATCTATCTGGTTAGATTTAGCAATAACGGCATCTTCTAAAAAGTGTTTGGGAAAGGTCTTCTTCAGTTTAGAAAGCATCCGCCCGAAATCATCATTGCCAGGAAATTCTTTTTTGCTGATTATGCTTGTGCAACCAGTCACCAACGCAAATGCCCACACTGAAGTCAAGATTATCATGACGTAATTGGTCATTGGTAAAAACAACCTTTCTCTCCATCAATCGGAAAGCTATAATCACAAACGACAAATAATAAAAAAGACATATGGCCCTCTTACCATTCCATGATCTCGATTGTTAATTAACATTGATGCTTTCCTTTAAAGCATTTAGAATGGAAAGAAGCAGCAGCCATTTCCGAACTCAGCCAAGCACTCAACGAGCAAATCGATTATACATGACAATATGGGGTAAATCAACAAACGCAAATGACATCTCTAAAAACGGAAAAGCAAGCTTCCCTGAAACGCGTATCTATTCTCCTTTGCCTGTCAGCAGCTCTCATTATGGCAATGGGATGGGGTGTTCGCGGTGCTTATGGTCACAGCACTGGGGCAGCCATGCCAGGTGCACTGGTATCTCTGGTGATTTGCCTATGCGCACACCGGCCTG
>DTUY01000223.1 GCA_012963885.1 Candidatus Poribacteria bacterium
TTGATGCCTTCCCACTGGTCGTTTCGCAATAGTTTTCTGTTTATATGGTCTTTCCTCCAATGACCATAGAAGACACTAACGATCAATGAATGTTAACAGACCCTAGCAAACACTATTATATATGAATGTGGTTATTATTTGACATCGATATTGTTCTTGTACACTACTGGGACAATTAAAAATCTGGTGGGATATCGTTGTTGTTAATTATTTCATTAAAGCATAGTCTAAATCTTAGAGAAATAAACCCACGCTTTAAGCCAAACGAGAGATAATCTTGAATTAGATGCTTAAACAAGCGATAATCTTGCTTGTAAGAACTTTGGGCATAGAATATATATCAATGAAAAGCAGTCTCATTCTCAAACTAGCCTTAGTCTTGATTCTTTTAATTGTAGGTTTTGTTTATCTACCTATCCCCGGTTTAGAGATCGATCAATCAGAATCTTTTGGCTTAACGGAAGACCTCTTCAGCCTGATAGAAGCCAGCCATAACCTATATCGACCTTTTCCAGAGATGGTTACTAGAAGTGACAATCCGACAACCACTGAAAAAGCTGAATTGGGACGACTCCTTTATTTTGACCCTGTCCTATCAGGTGATAATGACATTTCCTGTGCTCACTGCCACCACCCGGACCTTGGGTTCTCCGACAATCGTGGTCTGTCCATGGGGAAAGGCGGAAAAGGAATTGGTCGACACCGACGTGGTGGAACCACCATCCGACGAGGTTCTCCCACTATCTGGAATTCGGCTTATAGCCATCGACAGTTCTGGGATGGACGGGCTTCTGATTTGGAAGATCAAGCTCAAAACCCGATCCAACATAAAGATGAAATGGCTCAAAATCCGGAAGAATTAATAGGAGAACTACGTGCTTTGCCAGAATATGTTCAAAGATTCGATCATGCCTTCGAAGGAGGAAATGGATCTGGTCTTACTTTCCAAAATCTGACCTATGCCATTGCAGCTTTTGAACGAACCATTATTTCCCAGAATTCGAGATTTGATCGGTATGCTCGTGATGATCAAACCGCCCTCAATTCATCGGAACAACGAGGATTAAATATTTTCCGATCGTTGAAAACGCGTTGCTTCGAATGCCATAATTTCCCTACTTTTGCCAATCCTGACTTTAAAGTTGTTGGTGTACCGGGCATACCCAACACAGATCCGGATTTGGGTCGGGGAGAGATTGATGGGAAAGCATACAATGGCGCCTTCAAAGTGCCCACACTAAGGAATATCGCTTTAACTGCGCCCTACATGCACAACGGTGTTTTCCAAACTCTGGGGGAGGTTATCGACTTCTATGCTCAAGGAGGTGGCCGAGGTCAAGGACTCGATATCCCAAATATGGACGATAAAATTCGCAAGTTTAAATTGAGTTCCAGTGAGAAATCTGATTTGATTGCCTTTCTTCATTGTCTTACGGATGAGTCGGCTAAACCGAAGTTCCCTGATTCGGTTCCATCTGGACTTTCCGTGGTCTCTAGATTAACGAATCAATCGCCAGAGTTGATTGCTTTTCAGCAATATACTAAACCAAATTCTAGATCAAAGGTGAAAAAAGTAGGACGGACTATCACTGTGCCTGCTGGGCAATCAATTCAAGATGGGATTAATCTTGCCGTCTCGGGTGACATTGTGCAAGTCATGCCGGGTTATTACCATGAAACACTTGCAGTGGATATCTCGGATATCATTATTCAAGGAGTGGAAATTGATGGCAAAAGGCCTGTATTAGATGGTAAGCAAGTTCTGGCCGATGGGTTGGTCGGATCTGGGAGCAATTTGGAGATTCGTAACTTTAATGTAGTTAACTATACTGCCAACGGTCTGATGATTAATGGTGCTTTAAATGTTACGTTCACAGACATTTATTGTGAAAATACGGGTTTGTATGGAATCTATCCAGTCGAATGTGTTGGCGTTACAGTAGAGGGATGCCAAGTGACAAAGGTCAGAGATGCTGGTATTTACGTCGGACAGTCAAAAAATATTGTAGTGAGAAACTGCACTGTCTATGGAAACGTAACTGGCATCGAGATAGAAAACTCGGTAGATGTGGTAGTTGAAAATAATGAAGCATATGACAATGCTGGAGGGATCTTGGTGTTTTTGTTGCCGAATAATCCTTCCAAAGTTTCTAGAAACTGTAAAGTCATCAGAAACCGAGTACACGACAATAACCATGAGAATTTCGCTGATCCAAATTCAACTGTCAGCAACGTGCCTTCGGGAACGGGCATCCTAATCATGGCTGCAGACAAAGTGGAAGTTACACAAAATAAAATTCAAGGCAATAATTCTTATGGGGTCGCAGTTGTCAGTCTGGATATAGATAGTAAGAAACGAATCTCCTCTGACGTCAATCCAATCCCTCAAAGTTGCTGGATTCATGAGAACGAAATGAGAAACAACGGTTTGGATCCCGATCCTTCTGTTTTGAAACTAGGGTTCCCAGGAGCAGATTTGCTCTGGGATTTAAGTGGGTATGACAACAGTTGGGATCAGCCGGGTGCCAGTTCAATGCCTCCCACTTTGCCTAATAAATCATGGCCGGATATTGTTCGTAGAGCAAACTGGCGATTATGGAAAATCCTCAGCAGCATTTAACCTGCCAAGTTTAGCTTAAAGTGCCTGCGGAAAATTTGGATCAGATTAATATTATATCTTGTAGATATAATATTAATCTTTTCATTTCTTTAATAACTTCGTTTTCTCTTTTTGCAATCATATCAAAGAGTGGAGAACTCGCTTTACCTTTTCTTTTCGTTGCATTGTTAACAAGCCTTTCATATCGTTCTGGTCTTATCCCTAAATATTTAACGGAAAGATAGTATTCTGAATCCTCGACCGTAATTTTGCCGTCCAGAATACTACCAGTTTCCCTCTTACCGTAGCTGACGATGTAACATCTACCAGTTTTTTTGTCGATGATAGCATATCCGCCCTCATCAATGGTTTCGTTCCAATATTTCTCAAAACCGCCAGTGGGAACCAAAGATCGTAAATCATCTGCGGACCGCATCAGGATCCGTTTGCCAGTTGGTTCTCTAATGACAGCCAATCCCTCCACGTTAACCCTTTCGGGCGGAGTGGACTGCATAAGATAGATATTATCCAGAGTATAGATCACATTATCTTTCAGTCCTTTTGCTAAGTTTAGATATCTCTCCATAATATTACCACTGGAAGAATGAAGTTGGTATTGATCTGCGGCTTCAAAAACCTGCTTTAGTCTTCTCCTCTCCTCTATATTGGAGAACCTATTCTCTGGTAAAACAACCTCTATTTTTAAAATGTAATCGACAAACAGTTCGTTAATTACATTTAGTTGCGATTCTTGTACATCCGCCAATACACTTAATCCTGTTTTGCTTTTTGATAGAATCCTACCGATCAAGTATTGGCTTCGCAGAGACCGTATTTCCTGAGAGATTAAGTTCAGAGTGGGACGATTCATTTGATCTATCATAATTTTGTGCTCCCATCTCGTCCCTCTTTCATGGCGCAGGATTTGGAGTTGTTTCTCAGACTGATCTGTCTTTATATGTCCTAAGACAGTCCATGGATCAAAGGTGGTGCGGTAACCTTCACTAACCTGCGCATCCATACTGTCAAACACGCAATCCCTCCGTTCATACCTGGAATATATTCCAAATTCAAATTCTAAATGACTAAAAGATTCTAATACCTCTAAAAGATCTCTGGCAAATTCATCTCCTCTCGGGAAAGGTTTGAAGATTGCCTCTGTTTGTTGGGGAAGATTAAGTGCATCCAAGAATTTCCCGATTGGAATTCCTTGCATATCGGGCCCAATTCCGATAACCTTCGTTTTTGTTTTGAAAGGTGGTTGCCGCAAGAACAAATCACGCTGAGAAACAAATTGTAAGGCTGGATCCATATGCAAATCATCCATTGTGGGAGCATCTCCAAAAAACTGTTCCAATAGCTCTATATCCGCATCTTCACCAGTGACACTCTGTTTTAACTCGGCAAAGTGAACAGTATCATCTAAACCAAATCGGAGTGGTGCGCTGGAAGAAAAATTATCATAATTTGATCGCCGAAAGCGTATTCTGGGCTTAATTCGGATGACAGGGATCAAACCATAGTCTTTCAATAAAACATATAACGTAACCGTGTAGGATTCGGCATGTGTTTTCCTCTGCAAAATCCCATTTTGGTTAGTCGTCCCCTCATCCTTGACCAGATGCTCCTGAACCAAGTCACTGTCATTGCCGAAAATTATCATTCGGTGTTCTTCTCTACTATCATCTACCATATTTATCGTTCAACATTGACTCAGCTTTTTTAAATTATATTGGCTTCAACAGGATAATTCTGAACAATTAACCGAATTATCGCTGCCGTTCCTTGCCGCCATTTCGCATCTAGTTCGACAATTGTATCCTCGTAGTAAATAATTTTCAACGATTTAAAGGTTCCCAAAAGTTCGTTAGGCTTGACAAGATAATCTGGATTTCTAGGACCATGTGTACCATGTTCAAGATGATCAATTGAAAATTGCTCAAGAATAAACATTCCCTGTGGCTTCAACAGGCCAATTATCTTAGGTAACAACAACCTATCATAAAAATAAAAGCAGGTAACCAGATCATACTTTACCTTTCCTATTTCATTTTCATCTAAATCCGCTACAATTCTATTGATATACACTCCTTTTTCCTGTGCAAGTTTTCTGCATTTTCTGATTGCAAATTTTGAGATGTCTATGCCAGTTGTATTGTAGCCGCATTGAGCTAGGTAAACTGCGTTACGTCCTTCACCCATAGCAAGAACAAGTGCGTCACCTTTGGTTAGGATATTGATTTTCTGTCTCAGAAAGGCCGATGGTTCTTTACCATAAAGATATCTCTTGCAATTGTATCTTTGATTCCATTTCTCTTTATCTTTAATCGACATAACCTTTTTCTCTTAATCCAATGAATGTTGCAAAACAGATATGACCGATATCCACATTATATGAGAAATCATCTCTAAACCACATCCTAATTGTAAACGATAATCCGCATCTTGCTTTTATAATGTGAATTGATTAAAAAAACAAAGTTACTTCTGTTCCTAGGAAGTCCTAAAATGGTTTCGTGATCCACTGGAACAATTAAAGATAAGCTCCGAATATAAACTCTTAGAGGTTAGAAAAGTACTAAGGTAGAGGACACAAAGATTATTGGCTAGGTTCTGAGATCCGAAAACTTGCAAAAATTATTAGCCAAGTATTTATCACCAGTTCTTGCTGTGAAGTCGAAAGATCTCTGCGGTTATCTTAGCAATAATTTTCAGAAAAACACAGCAATACTGTACCTGCTCAATTGATTGAAGCAAAGGAAATAAGCTACGATTAAACCGAGTTTATCAACCAAGTAAATATGGATCCTATATTTACTTGGCATCTTGTAAATTGATGTAATCTTAAACCAAGTGTTGGCTTTATAGAAAAGACAAAATAATAAAGAAAGATTTCGAATCTATCTATACTAATAGGCAGGGCTAATAGGCAGGAAAAAACAGTCTATATCCTATAACATGAATTCTATGAACATCCACTTGTCGTACCGCAATTTAAGCATCGGTAGCATGTCCCATTTCGTACCATGATGGATCCGCAAGCCTGACAGGGCGGTGCATCGGACTGCATTTGGGCAACCTGTTTTTTACGCAATTCAAGTTGTCCTTCTGATGATATAACGCGGGAAACGTCATCAGAATCTCCCTGATTTTCTTCATAAGAGGAGAGTTGCGCAGATTCAAGTTGATTTCCGAACGTCTCCTGAACTTCTGTATCAACCTGAGTTTGTGAAAGGAATTTTTGTCCAAGCCAGCGAAAGACATAGTCAATAATTGACTTGGCGATTGGGATTTCCTTGTTACTAGTAAATCCTGAAGGCTCAAATCGGACATGGCTGAACTTATCAACAAGTGACTCCAGAGGTACTCCATATTGCAATAAGATGGAAGTCATTGTTGCAATAGTATCTATCAGACCAGAGATAACAGATCCTTCCTTAGACATTGTAAGGAAGACCTCACCAGGACTGCCATCATCATAAAACCCAACCGTAATGTAACCGTCATGACCAGCCACGCTAAACTTATGTGTTACCGATTGACGTTCGTCAGGGAGTCTTTTTCTGATAGGCTGAAGTGTATCGTGGATCTCCAATTCCTCCTCAACTGTTTCTGCCTGACTAGTCGAGGACAAAGGTTGGCTACTCTTACTTCCATCACGATAAATGGACATACACTTGACACCTAGTTTCCATGCTTCGGCATATACTTGTTTGATGTCATCTACGGATGCTTCATTCGTTAGGTTAACTGTCTTTGAAATTGCACCTGAGATGAATGGCTGAACAGCTGCTATCATTCTAACATGCCCCATCGGGTCGATAGAGCGCGTACCAATCTTGCCACACTTATTAGCACAATCAAAAATAGAATAGTGCTTTTTTTTAAGGTGCGGAGCCCCTTCAATCGTGCCATTTCCACAAATGGCTTCGTCCGCAGCATCAATTTCTTCCTGGCGAAACCCAATACATTTCAGCATGTTGAATTCTGGATCTTGCACCTCCTCAGGATTAATCCCCAAACGTTTTAAGCAGGCTTCATCAACAAGACCCGGAGCAAAAGCGAGATTTAGATCAAAAGCACTAGGTAACATAGCTTCTATCTTGACCAGATCTTCTTCTGTAAACCCTTTGCTTTTTAGTGTTTCTTCATTGATGTGGGATGCCCCCTCAAGAGTACCTGTACCAATAGTGTAAGCAATTATTTCCTCAATTTGTTCGGTGTTATAACCAAGATGTTCTAACGCCTTGGCGACACTCCTGTTGATAATTTTAAAGTAACCGCCACCCGCTAATTTCTTGAATTTCACCAGGGCGAAATCTGGTTCAATGCCTGTTGTATCGCAATCCATCAATAAAGCTATTGTACCGGTCGGAGCAATAACAGAAATTTGCGAGTTACGATAACCAAATTGTTCCCCCATTTGCAAACAGATATCCCAGTCTTCACGAGCCGCATCGAGCATGTAATCTGGGCAGTTTGAATTCGGTTGCGTTCCAACCTTGTCAATTCTATAAGCTGCATCTCGATGCAATTTCATGACTTCCAGCATCGACTCCCGATTCTCTTCAAAACAGTCAAATGTTCCCACGTTACCGGCTATCTCCGCACTGGTTTGGTAGCCATGACCTGATAGAATTGCCGAGAGTGCTCCAGACCAAGCTCGTCCTTCATTACTATCGTACGGAATTCCATTTAACATTAAAAAGGTACCGAGATTAGCATAGCCCAGTCCAAGTGGACGGAAATCATGAGACCTTCTGGCAATCCTTTCGGTTGGATATGAAGATAGATCGACAATAATTTCCATTGCCGTAATAAATATTCGGGTGGCGTGTCGATAAGCCTCAACGTCGAACTCACCATCTTCACGCATAAATTTCACCAGATTCAGACTGGCTAAGTTACATGCTGTATCATCCAAGAAAACAAACTCTGAACAAGGATTTGTAGCATTGATTCTTCCAGTACTTTTGCAGGTATGCCAGCGCTGGATTGCATCATCAAACTGTACACCAGGATCCGCGCAAGCCCAAGCTGCGTACGCAATTTTGTCCATTAACCATTTGGCATCGTATTCATCCGCAGATTTTCCATCCATCCGGTAAGTTGTTTGCCATTTACCATCTTCAAAATACGAATTCATAAATGAATCAGGTATGCGAACAGAGTTATTGCTATTTTGTCCACTAATTGTGTGATAGGCCTCACCATTGAAATCGGCGGAATAGCCTGCAGCTATTAATATCTGCGCCTTCTTTTCTTCATTCAGTTTCCAATCAATGTAGTCCACAATTTCCGGGTGGTCCATATCAAGAATAACCATCTTAGCCGCTCTTCGAGTTGTTCCTCCGGACTTAATACTACCTGCCCAACGGTCAAAACCTTCTAGGAATGAAAGAACTCCCGAACTTGCTCCGCCACCTGAAAGAGGTTCTCCTTTGGCTCGCACGCTACTAAAGTTTGAGCCAGTCCCGCTACCATATTTAAACAGCCGAACTTCGGATTTTTGCAGTTCAAGCATAGTATCAAGAGAATCATCCACTCCCTGAATGAAACAAGCTGAGTTTTGTGGATGTTCATAAGCATTTTTCGTCATTTGAACATTTTTTGCATCCATGTTCCAGTAATAGTTCCCACCGCCACCTTCAATACCATATTCATGCCAAAGACCGCAGTTAAACCAAACCGGTGAGTTAAAAGCCCCATACTGATAAGCAAGCAAATGGGTTAGTTCGGCTTCAAACGACTCAGCATCTTTCGCGCTTGCAAAGTATCCTCCGAATGCCTCGCCAACTTGGCGGATTGTACGGGCAACTCTCCGAGTCAACTGACGCACACTTGTTTCCTGGTCCACTTGAGGAACACCAGCTTTGCGAAAGTATTTTGAGGAAACAATATCCGTAGCAAGTTGAGACCAACTTGCTGGAACTTCTACTCCCTTTTGTTCAAAAATCACTGCCCCTTTTTCGTCGTAGATTGCAGCATCTCTCATCTCCCACACAATCTCGTCAAATGGATCTGACTCTGGTGTGGTGAAGCGCCTTTCAATTTTCAATCCTCGCTGCTGTATGCCGTCTTTACCAACAGGTGGTTTAAGATTAGAAACTTCATCAGACGGCACTGCTACAACCTGATCGGTATGGGGATTATTAGTTTTAGACATGCTATTTCCTTATCAAATGTATGGCGAAAGTGGTAGAAAAAATTTGTTCAGTTTCATAACCCCACAGATCTTCCAAGAGTCTGGCTTTTATGCTGGATTCTAATCTTATCAAACGTATGGCAAAAATGGCAGAAAAAAATTTACTTCAGCTTTACAATTACATAGATTTTCAAAGGGGCGGCATTAATGCTGGCCCCTAATCATCAGCCGAAATCAAGTCCCAACGTCAGCAAAGCCGCATGAAACCTGAATCTTTGATTTCGGTTGAACAAGCTAGATAACAAGTGTGAAACTTTCATTTAGAATATGTAACATTATTGGCAGAAAGTGTCAAGTAGTATAAGCAAAAAAAATCGGCTTAAATTTAGGAAGGAGTTTAAAAACTAACCAAGATAATTTGGGAAAGGTTGATGGTAGTTTCTTAAGTTGTCCTGCAATGAATCTTGAGACAGCATAGCCTAAATCTCTTCAAGCAAATATGCAATGTCTCTTGACAATTGATTCATCTTTTCCTGATCGACTCCATCATAATACCCACGGATTTGTAACTTTTGGTCGACGAGAACAAAGTAAGTACTGTGATTAATAGAATCTTCGATGGATCCAACCTTAAATCCTTTAAAAGCAAGCTGGTGTATGGCTTCTGATGAACCGGTTAAAAAATGCCAAATGTCGGTGTTAGCACTGTACAGTAAGGCGTATTTGCTCAGAACTTGTGGCGAATCCCGTTCTGGATCAACAGAAACTGAAATCATTCTTACCCGATTGTCTTTTTGAAAGTTCTTGTGAAATTCTGCCATTTGTCGGCTCATGGTTAAACATGGCCCGGCACATTTGGTAAATATAAAGTCAGCAACCCAAATTTTACCTGTCAGTTGATTGGATGAAAATTCTTTGGCGTTGGAATCAATAAGTGTAAATTCAGGGACCTGACCATAAACAGCAAGTCCGGAAGATTCAATGCGGGAGTCTTGAAAGAGAATGAAGCAAATTATGAATAACCCAAAGATTATAAGCGGAACAACAGCGATTGGCAGGAATCTTAACATAGGTCCCACATCTATAGATTGAATCAAATGCTTCTAAGCATCACGCCAAGCAAGACAGCAACGGAAGTTGAAACTAAAGCCAAAAGCCACATCTTTTCTGCTGATGGATAGTTTCCTCCTTGAGCTTTCTTTGATCCAATTCCGGCAAATGCACCGACAGCAACCAGAAGCAGAAGTTTGGTCAAAATAATGTGAGTCATCCCATCTTTAAATATCTCACCCAATGAAGTGCCAATTTGAAGCGAATTTTGCACATGGAGATAAAATAGAGCAAATCCACTGATTAAGATTAATCCAATGAAGAATTGGGATGTTTTCAGTAAAGCATGGATAATACCTTGATAAGACTGATCAGCTGAGGAAAAAATCATCCGTCCATAAAGGAACCCACCGAATACACCAGCCATGGCAAGTAAGTGAACCCAAATCAGCAGATTTTTTAGTAGCATTTTATTTCAAAAGGTTATGAAAAGAGCGGAGACAATTTAATTAGTTACTAATTACTAACGAAAAGAAAGGAATGATCGGATAAACCAACTCCAGAAAAAACAGATTACTTATTCGTCTTCTTCAGATTCGGCAACTTTCTTGGCCATCCACTTTTCGAATTCGCCCTCGGGATGGACCACCATGTCAGCACGCATAAGATAATGACCGATACCACACAGTTGCGCACAAGCAACTTCCCATGGCCGACTAATTTTAACGATCTTAGATCCGATCAAATCTTTTGGGGAAGACACTTCAAATGTACCATTTTCCAGATTGATATTTTTAACGATTAATTCCTGTCCACGCTGACCCAGTTCACTACCAGTGAACAAAACTTTAGCAGCTCGTCCCAATATACCATAGAAGTCTTTTTCTGGAGGAGGCGATGCTTCTTGACCTATTTCCCCCCTGCCGTAGAAATCCTTAATATGTTCAGGACCTACCGTAATCACAAAAATTTGATCCTCCTTTTGATCCTCCTTAGGAGTAACTGTAAAGTCAGTTATGTTTACCCGATCATAACTAGATTTACTTGGTTCAAAATACACAGGAATTTGTATTCCCGGGATTGCATCTTGCTTTACACGCATTACAGGCAGGGAGAACGCATGAATAACATCTTTACTCATCAGTTGGGCAATTACAGGTTTGTTAACCGATAAATGCAACTGATTGATAGTTGTAATATCATCCCTCGCATTTGGATCGCTTAGATCTAAACCAACTGGATTGTCCCGATAGAAACCTTTGTTTCCTTTAACCGTTTTGGGATTAACGATACGACCAAATTTACCGTCTGGTCCCGGATAGTGAAAATTCCAAGCAAACTGTTCTGCCAAAACACGAACTACGAGAGGATCCTCATCGGATTTGACGTTGGCATCCACAAGTTGCTGTGACCAGAATGGCAGTGAAATGCCAATCAGCAAAACTCCCTCGATAACTGCGACGCCGATTTCCAAGTAACTTGAAAGATGACTCCTTACCCCTGCATAACTTGCGATCGGGTTCTTGGATTGCCTGAAACGTAGTAGCGTATAGATCAAAAAAATGCCCCAGCCAATCCCCAAAACAAACATCAGGATATGAGTCAGATAAATCAGGTTGTCAGTTTCATGCACGCCACTCTTTAAAACGCCATGGGCTGTTGCATTCATCGGCATACCCGGCATTTTTTTGCCTAGATCTAAAAGATCCCTCATAGGCAGGATAATGCTGACTATAAGAACAATGGCAGTAAGGCCAAAAATCACCAGAAGGAACGATCGTTTTGAGGTGGATTTCTCCATTTATGAATTTCCTCTCTTTTTCTCGTTTAAGCTGTTGGCATGGGCTTTTGCTCTTTTCCGAAGGTTCAGAAAAAACACGGCAAAGCTAGCCCCGGTTCCAGCAACAAAGACAAGCAATGTCAAAATACCCATGTTCATGCCAATTATCATTGGAGATTCTGGATCGCCATAGCAGACGGAACAGGCAACAGATATTTGCTGAACAGATAACATCAAAAGAAAACTGCAAGTAAAAGGCAAATAGTTTATGCGCTTCACGGAATCCTCAAGTCTTTAGTTTTTCGAAGAAACAGAAAAATATAGTAGATTAACCCAGCACCGGCGGCAATGGAAAACAAGCTGCCAAGTAAATAAATGACGGTAGTGTTTGCCAAATAGAACCTCAAACACCAAGCACCAAAACCAAATGAGAAAATGGCAGAGATAAGAATCACAATGATGTGAAATGCTTTAAGTGACATGATTAGAGCCTTTTATTACTAATTTAAGATCTGGAGAAGGCAAAGTTAGATGTTGAAGTTTCACCCTCGTTAACCGTGACCGTTGCGGTTTGAGTCCCCAATTTTTCATGCCAAGCTTCAATCTGATAAGTGCCAGCCGGTAAATCCCTGATTTCAAATTTTCCGTTCGGTGCAGTCAGGCTGAAAAATGGATGGGGCAGAACACTAACATATCCACCCATCCAAGGATGGACATCACATTTAATCGGAAAAGGATCCTGTTCTTCCTTCTGGAAGAAGATATCAGTGATTTCCTTGGTCATTTTCGGCATGGCTTTATTAAATTCTGAGTTTACATCTGGCATGGCATGAACATTGTGCATGATACCGTCAGAATTCCTGATGGTGATTTTCTGACCAGACATTACCGCTAGAATATGGGGATTATACATACATCCATATTGATCTAAGACTGCTGGTTCAATACGGCCAGCCGCAACCTCATCAGTTACGTCGTAGGCTCGGCCAATGGGTGGACCAGAGGTAATGCGAACTAAAATATTGGCCAACGCATTACCTGTCCCAACAACTACGGTATCAGATGTTGGTTCGGTTGTTGTATATTTTCCGTAACAACCGACATCAACCGACATCTCTTCTATCAGTGATTTCACTCTGGGAACAGTGCCTTCAAAAGTAACCAACCCGGAAATAATTGAGGTGCCGTATATGGCGCCACCGGATGAGGCGGCTGTTGAATCATCGCCTGTTTGTTGAGGATTAAACACTTTATTGCGCCAATAAGCGCCAATTGGGCTGCCTGCTGGGGCTGAATAGTCACCTTCATCATCATGGTCTCCATGCTCCTCATCATGCTCCTGATGTTCGTGAAGGTGGGCTAGAGATGCATTATACTCTTGTTGGAACCTGTTTTCGTCTTCGGTCTTTGAATAAGGGTGTTTGTTCTTTGTTGCACCAAGCACAATGAACACTAAGATAAAAAAGCAAACAACCGTTAGCCCCAGAAGCCGATAAATAGATTTCTTTTCGTGGTTCAAGTGCATGAAATACAATGCTACCAACGATCCCTTAATTGTAGCAACGATCAAAGCAATGACGATACCGCCTGCTATACCAAGGTCGACGTAGCTAACTCCAACAGTGACCGCTGTCAGTATGGCTAAAGCCAGGAAAACATATAAATACTTCTTAACATCTTGGCTGACATCATGTATGTGACCTTCTGCCATTATTCAATTCCTCCCTAACTTCCGGGTAACAAGTATAGAACAGGAAACAGGAAAATCCAGACCAGATCGACAAAGTGCCAGTATAACCCAGCACATTCAATTCGATTTATAAATCTGTCCGGTTCAGTCTCCCACATTTGACAACCCGGAACTGCTGATACAAATGTTCTCACCAATCCCGAAAGCATAAGAAAAACGTATAAAATAATAGGACTAACAGCGAAAACAATTCCAATTTTGTACATGAAAGCGCCTAATACTATCAATACAACAGGTATGATTAAGTAATATATGATTGTCCAAAATCGTGTTAACAGGGATTTCCAAGGTAATAAGAAGTATCCATTGACCAGAACACCACCGACAATGTGAAGCGCATGCAATCCGGTCAAGGTAAAGTATATAGCGTAGAAATTATGGGTTTTGGGATATATACCGTGAGAAAATTTGTAGTTATATTCATAAGCTTTTGCGACTAAAAAAACCAACGAGAGTAAGATAGTAAGCCCCATAAAGAGTTGGAATTTCTTCAGACTCTCAGCTCGAATTTTTTGAGGATTAGACAGAGCTGATACCGTAATCCTTTCCTGCACGTCCTCCGGATCTAATTCTACGCCGGCTATTTCCTGCTCCCTCGCCCGACCAATTGCCAAAGATGCCCAAGCCATGACAATAGTAACACTGGAAGCAATCAAGACGAAAGTGTTGAAGGTCGCTAGCGGAACATTGAGACCCGCCCCACCCTGTTCAATGGAGAGACTGCCTTCGAGCCAACTAATCGCTCCGGTACGTAACAGGATATAAGTGGAGAAAAGACCTCCGAACAGCATCACTTCAGACGCCAAGAAAAGCCATATTCCCATTTTACCGTTATAGACGCCCGTATCCGGTCGACTTTCTACTGTATAAGGAATTTGCAAAATTAAGCCTCCAATTCCAGCGCTTTATTTTGTGGTGTGAAATCTTTGTCCATGCCTGGCAGGCTATACTCATATGGTCCACGAAAGACTTCAGGGATTTCCTCGAAGTTCCTGTGGGGTAGTGGAGGAGATGGAGCCGCTGCCCATTCTAGCGTAGTAGCCTGCCATGTGTTGTCCTTGGCTTCTTCACCTTTCCAGATGCTACTGAAAAAATTAAAAATAAATGGGAGTTGGAAAATCGCCAGTCCCCAAGCGCCAAACGATATCACCTGATTCCAAACCAAGACATCCTGAGCATGAGCGTATGTTAGACCACCATCAGCCAATCGCCTGGAAACACCGGCTAATCCCTGAATAAACATTGGCATGAAAACCACGTTCATGCCAATGAAAGATCCAAAAAAGTGAATTTTTCCCAAGCCTTCATCCATACGGCGGCCTGTAATTTTAGGAAACCAGTAATAGATTCCAGCAAAAAGGGCAAAGATCGTCCCCGGCGCGACAACGTAGTGAAAATGACCAATGACGTAATAAGTATCATGAAGGGGAATGTCGCTAGTATTCAGTCCTAGCGGCAAGCCTGTCAGTCCGCCAATACCGAACATCGGTAAAAAAGCCAAGGCAAAAAGCATTGGGGTATTGAAGCGAATTGATCCTCCCCAAAGTGAAATCATAAATGCTGTCAAGATGACGACAGATGGAATGGAGATAATCATCGTTGTGGTTTGGAAGAAGGCGCTGATAGTTGTTCCCATACCGGTCAGGTACATGTGATGCGCCCAGACAATAAAAGACATGAAACCAAGAAAGATCACAGCATAAACCAGGGATTTATAGCCCCAAAGTGGTTTCCGTGTATTATTGGCGATAACCTCGCCAACAATTCCCATAGCCGGTAAAATCAAAACGTAAACTTCCGGGTGGGCTAAAAACCAAAATAAATGTTGCCAGAGCACCGGACTTCCACCACCAGCTATATCAATTGGTTGACCACTAATCACTAAACCTGTCGGCATGAAAAAGCTGGTTCCAGCAAGACGATCCATCAGTTGAAGGATCCCTGCTGCTTCCAACGGAGGAAACGCTAACAGAAGCAGAAAAGATGTAACCAACTGTGCCCAGACAAAAAACGGCAAACGCATAAAGCTCAATCCTGGTGCACGAAGTTGGATAATGGTAACAATAAAATTGACAGAACCTAGCAAGGACGAAGTAATGAGAAATACCATGCCAATTAGCCAAAAATCCTGTCCATGCCCAGCGGCGATATTGGACAATGGGGGATAGGATGTCCAACCGGATTGGGCAGGACCAAGGGGAATAAAAAAACTAATCAACATGATAAGACCACCGACAAAATAGACCCAGTAGCTGGTCATATTAAGCCGGGGGAAGGCCATATCAGGCGCCCCTATTTGAATCGGAACAATATAATTACCGAATGCACCGACACCGAGTGGAACAACTCCCAGAAAGATCATAATAGTGCCATGCATAGCACCAAACTGATTGTACACTTCCGATGAAATCGCAGCACCAATTATAGGGAGAGGATTATCGGGGAACGCCAATTGCCAACGCATCAACATCATCAGGACAAAACCAAAAAAAAGAAAAACCAAGCTAGTAATGCCATACTGGATGCCAATGGTCTTGTGATCTACTGAGAAAACGTACTTTCGCCAGAAGCCTTCATAGTGATGATGTTCCTCATGATTTTCATGAAGGTTTGAATCGTTCTGATGCTCCATTTTCTTATCCTGTGTAATGCTTTACTTCTAGGACTTAATAATTAAGATCTGCTCAAGGTAAAGTTTAATGTATGGGTTTTACCATCTACAACAGTAACAGTTTGTGTTTGTGTCCCCAGTTTTTCATGCCAAGCCTCAACATCGTAAGTACCAGTCGGTAAGTTCTTAATCTCAAATTTCCCATCTGTGCCCGTTACGTTAAAAAACGGGTGATTTGAGATGCCAATGTAGCCTCCCATCCACGGGTGAACATCGCACTTAATAGGGAAGATTGGTTCAGCTTCCTCAAATTTGTGCGAATATGTGTTATTGGTTTTCGGCATAGCTCTATTAAACTCGGCATTTTTTTCTGGCAACGCATGGACATTATGCATAATTCCATCCGAGTTTAAAATATTTATTTCTTGTCCAGCCATGGCTCCAACCACGTGAGGTCTGTACATGCAACCGTCTTGATCTATCATTACAGGCTCAGATGGAGTAGCATACTTGGCATTGGTTGGCACCCCTTTTGTTACATGAACAAATACATTTGCCAATTGACTTTCTTTTCCCAAAACAATTGAATCTGATATTGGATCATCGGAGTACTTAGCAAAACAGGCAGATTCCACAGCCATTTCTTCAGCCAGAGATTTAGTCCATTTCTTGGGAGCTTTGCCTTCAAAGGTAATTTCTCCAATGATAACTGCAGTTCCTGTTGGAGCCTTGGCAGTTGCTACAGGTTTGGTACCAGTAGAAGCGGATGGCCGTTTAGGAACGGGCCTCCGTCTTTTTTCCGATTTATCATTTCCGCCACAACCATTGAAAATTAAAGCCGCCACAACCATAAAAACAACAACGACAAGTCGTTTTCTCATTATTATTTATTTGTTTTCCTTCTCAAATTTTTCAGCCAGAAAATGTTTAAACCCTTCCATATCCGCAGGGACCTCAAAACCACGGAACTCACTATGGCAGTCATAGCAAACAACCATGCTCGGTACACGCTGGTATAGTAGCCAATCAAAGAACGACAGAACTGGTAGGCTAAGGCAATACGTAAAGGGTGCCAGACAGATACCAACGAACATGATGGCTAACCCTAAGGCCTTATTGAAATCCTTTTGTCCGTAAAAATATGGACAACCGCATATGGGACATTTCTTAAAGATACTATCTTGATCAATCTGCCACGTTGCCTCGCAATTCGAACACTGAATACTGCTAACCTCTGTATCAACTTCAATTTGCGAGTCATGACAACAGTTTTGGCACTCAACACCGATTGACGGTTTCATAGTGCAAGGCCATATTGAATAAGATAATACTTATATGCAAAATCCCCCATCAGCACTGAAATGGAGACAACATACAAAATCCCTGTTGCGGATTGAGTT
The DNA here is from genome assembly GCA_012963885.1 of Candidatus Poribacteria bacterium. Lineage (GTDB taxonomy): Bacteria > Poribacteria > WGA-4E > WGA-4E > UBA9662 > UBA9662. Next base: position 17,336 of record DTUY01000223.1, read on the forward strand.
GATTTTAACTTTACCGTTTCATGTACAAAATATAGGAGAATAAATGGAAAAATTGTTCCAAAAAATAATCCAGTCGAGAGAAGCAGGCCATCAATCATCTGAATGAAGCGAAACAGCGATATTTCAACTTCCAGATACGTCACCTTTCCAATCATAATCGACAGAAGGTTCCAAATTAACCGCAGAGTCACTAATCCCCAGAAGATTCTCGTAGCTTTCATCAATAAATTAATCGGTAAATTTTCAACATTCAAGTACCAATGGCCAAGCACACCAGCAAAGATTGAAGCACATAGTACCAGACCACTAAGAATACTGATAATCTGCAGCATCCAGCCGTGCGAAATTAGTTGGCTCTGTACCTGAAAAAGGGCAATAACCCCTATGACTGATGTCGAAGCTATCGAAAACCATTTTATCCGGTCCCGATTCCAAAAGTAAGCGGAGACAGCAAGTAATGCCGCAAACCAGATGGTTGCCAGTCCTTTTACCGGAAACGTAACAGCGTGTATACGCCACAGGCTGACCACGCCAAGGCCACCTACTACGCCACAAAAGCCGAGATTGAAGCGATAAAATCCGGTTTTAACAATCTCTCTGTGGTTAATCCAAAAAAAAAGGGGGTATAAACAGCCAAAACTAAGAGAGGTTGTAACAAGCGTGTTAGTTAGCATTTCTTACTATTCGATGGCAAGAATATAATCCCGCAAAGCATGAATTTGGTTTTCTTCTTCAGCCGTTAAACTTGCTGGATCGAAATAGGACGGCATCTTGGTTCCCGGAAGCAACTTTTGCGGATCAAGCAACCATTTGACGATCCACTTCGGTTTCAATCGTTTTTTCGCCATCGCTAAGTTAGGAGCCCAGTTTGCTGGTGAGCCTCCAGGCATTTGATTCCCTTTGATATGACACTTGATGCACTGAAACTCTTGCTCTAGAAGATTTTTGGCGTTGGCGTACCCGCCTTCAGTGAATTCTGGGTTTAGGTCATCGACAAATGGAAAGTCTTGCTGATCAAGATAACTGAAATACCTGACCAGTGCATTAACCTGCTCTTCGGTAAAGTTGAAGGTCGGCATTCGAACCTTCAGCCATGGCCGAATGGGCGTAGGCGCACGGAAAAAGCTGTATAACCAATTGGTTTGTACCTTTTGACCTTCGCCTATCAAGTTAGGAGGACTGTAACTGTTGGTTACAGTTTGAGCGTCATTTTTGTCACGTTCCTCAAAGTGTACAAGCCAATTCGTAATACTGGGCCTAATTGATCCGCCCTTATCCTCAAGGAGATGACAACCAGTACAATTGTATTCACGAGCCAAGCTTTGTCCTCGCTCAACATAAACATTCTCTGGCGTCCGAGGTATAATCTTGGACGATAGGGCTTCTTGGTTGACGAAACCTAGCAAGGCAGTCACAATCGCTTCAACTTCTAAGTCGCTTAAGCCGAAGTTTGGCATTCGGGTCTTTTCAGTGAACTTTTTGAGTTTGACTACCTTGGCATCATCCAGATTGGCGATCTTCTCTGTGTTGCGATCAATAATGGCATTGGTATCCCAAATCCGTGGATTCAGTAGCTTTTGGCTGAACCAACCGTAATTGGTATGACTCAAATGTTTCAAGCTGTCAAGTTCAATGTGACCATCATGTTGATCATAGATGGCTTCTTGTACCGAACCAAAGTCAAGTTTCTTGGTCATCTTACTGCCATGATACGTTAAGTCTACACCAACCGGTTTCTGGTTCTCAAATCCGGGAATGTTATGACAACCGTAACAACCATAGTGAGAAATCAGTTTCTGACCAGTGAAAGACAGCATCCAATCCGTACTCATCTCTTTAATCTCTTTTTCCACCTGAGCCTCTGATTTAGAACCTTCCAGAAACTCCGCTGCGATAGTCTTCAATATCTCTTTATTCAGCGATCTTACGTTCGTTTCCTTGAAAGTCTGACGCAGGGTAACAAGATAAGAAGTAAGGTCCACTGCTTCCTGATCCGTCAGTCGCAAATTGGGCATTCGTGTATCCGGGTTGTATCGGTTGGGATCTTTCAGCCAGTTATATACCCACTTTGGAGAAGTCTTGACACCAGTGCCGATTAAGTTCGGGCCTTGCTCAATACGCATCGCATTCCGATGAGTTTCGATTTTAGCTTTTTTCCGGGCATTTGTATCGGTCGGTAAAAAATCGGTTGATTCGATTGATGACTCAGGCGAGATTTGGTGACATCCCATACAACCAAGCGAATTGAAAAGTGTTTCTCCCCTTCCGGCATCACCTCTAACTGGGATATCTGCCATCTCAAATTCTGAACTTTTCTGGTAGAGATAGTGAGCAATAGCATGAACTTCTTGATCGTTTCGTTCGTCAGTATGTCTGTTGTTGAGAAGACCATAAAATTTTGGCATCCAAGTATTATGACGGAAATCCTGGGGATTTTTAATCCAGTTGCGTGTCCAATCTTCATCTTCGATCTTTGAGGCAATCTTGGTTAAACTCGGCCCAACAGGTTTTCTTTCCTCATATTTTTGTATATTATGACAGCCATAGCAACCAGCTTTCTCAATTAATGCAAGGCCAAGAGTCAGTTTCTCCCCGCCTTCAATCTCTGACTCACCAGCATGGCATTTGAAACAACCTGCTTCAGCATACTTGGTTGGAAACATCGGTCTCTCCCAGTGGTGAAGGGTAAACCAATCTGGATGGGTGTTTTTGGTTGGGTAATTATGAATTTCTCCCCATTCCTCTTCTTGATAGTGAGATGAAGGTTTATGCACAACTGAAGAGAAGCTTGTACCACGACCGCGGCCTGCGTGGCAACTTGTGCAACCAAACTGCTCAATTGGATGTGGCGAATCGCTACTGAGAAATAGGTCCAACCTTGGATGTGCTCTGAATGGTTGTTTCACTGTTTGCAGAATGCCATCTTGGTTACGGTCTTCTTCTGGATCAAGTGAACTATTTCCATTATCATCTTCATGCATGTAATCTTTGCGCTGAATGCCCTGATGACAGGTAGTGCATCTGTCAACTTTTGGAACCTTGGAAAACTTTAAGTCCTCAATCACGTCAGGGACGACAATTTGATCAATTTTATAGTAGGGACTGGAGAGATCAAGAACAGGAAGATCTCGGATATAGTTACCCACCACATTCATTGCACGAGCCACGCCTGCCCCAAATTTGCCTCGACTATCAACTTCATATATTTCGTTTTGGAGACCAGTGTTGTTTCCTATACTGACGAGTTGAGGATCCACTTTTCTCAATTTGCTTTTTAAGACATCCACTTCCGACATGAAGGCTGTGGCTCCTTTTTCCAGACGTTTTTTCTCTTTTTCATAGTCTTTCAGTTCGGAACGAAGTGACTCAAGCTTCTGATTGGAACCTTCTATTTTCGGTGCCAACTCATTCATTTTCCGCTCTTTATCCTGCATTTGAGCCTTTAGCTTTCCGGAACTATCATGCTTTCCATGATGAGCTGAGGCCTCTTCATAAAGATATTTGACCTCATCATACAAAGATTTTCTTCTTTGGTATTCGCTAGCATATCTGAAGTTATCCGCTTCTTCTTTAGCAATTTTTGTTTTAAGTTCTTCGACCTTTTCGTATTCATCATCTAGAGCACGTTCTGCTTCATCAAGTGCATACATTGTCTCTTTGTACTCAGCCTGATTCAGCAGTTTCGCTTCTGCTTCCAAGAATGCATCCTTGGTTTTATCAACTTCCAATTGGCGAAATTCTCGCTGATATTCTTTCCATTTACGCGAATAATCATCGTGAAACATCCAAAGAAGAACTGAAACAAATATGATGCTGGAGATAGCAAACCATTTATTGAGGAGAGAAATTCTATAGTATCGTTCTTCTTGCTCTGCCATTATTGACGGTAACCTTTAATAATCATGAATAAAAAAACCTTCTGCATCCGCATCTTGATGTTGAGTGCATAGAAAAACGTGATTAAATGTTAAAGAAGTATTCCGGGATAGCAATTAAGTATTTCAGGTTAAACAACCATCTCAAATACATTTTTGCCGGGAGAGCAACTAATGAAAGCAACAAAACGAGAAAAACGCTGTATCGCACGGTTCCAAGCTTTTCAAAATATTTCTTTAAAATAGTTAGCGTCAGAATTGGCGGAAGTAGCGCGAAATACCCGCCGATAAGAAGGAACCCGAAAATCTCCCTCTTTAAAATATTTTTAGGTAACCCTTTCGCCAGAAATTTCACCCAGACATATTCCGACAAATTAACATTAGTCAAGGCTGGTAATAAGTGCGGATCCCAATATTGAAAGGGACCAAAAAAATTCCAGTTAGGACCGCGTAAAAAGGTACCAATGATAATCATTACAACCCACATGCCTAGCCATCCAAACAGGAAAATAGAGATCTCCGCTTTACGTTCAGCATAACTGTAGTAACCTGATCCTTTTTGATTAAGGTCAATGTAAGGTATAGCCATTAACCCAACAATTATAAGTGTTGGGAAAACCACTCCAGCTAGCCATGGATCGTAATAGACCAGCATTTCTTGCAAGCCTAGAAAGTACCAAGGAGCCTTCGACGGATTGGGAGAATCTGCCAGATTCGCTGGCTCCTCAAGTGGAGCTTTCAGAACAATTCCCCAGACAGTTAGAAAAACCGAGCAGAGAATGAGTGCAATAAACTCAATATAGATAAGATCCGGCCAAACAAGTACCTTATCTTCGGGATCGTTGTATTCAGCTACGGGTTCGTTATTGGCTATCCGTTCGTCGTTCTCATGTGCCTGCTTCATTCCCAGCCACAAAAAGAAAGTAACTCCAAAAATCAAGCCTACGATCGGTACATTGTCCGGTTTGAAAATAATCAGTTGGAAATTCTGATCGGTCAATCCGCCAAAGAGAAAGAAAGCAAGTAAAACTGCAAAAAGGGCAATCCCTCCCTTATTGCTCCAAACTTTGTAGATTCCCAACTTTCGGTTAATTTTCATGAACCAATTATTGGGTGGGAAAATGAAGAAAAACACAGCAATGATAACAGTAAAAAGTACTGTCGGCTTAGAGATTTGATTGATCAGGTTTTTTATTGTTTCCATGCGAATTAAATTTTCTTTCCTGCTTCACTTTAAGTTGGGCCAGAAATACCTCCATCCTTTCGAACTCGCCAAAAATGGACAGCCATAAAAATCATGATGATAAAGGGCAAGCCTATACAATGTAGGACGTAGAACCTGAGAAGGGTTGCTTCTCCAACAAAGCGTCCAGCTTTTAAGATAAAACTCATATCGGCTCCCGGATGGACCAGTTTGACATCGCCAATCTGCATTAGAGCAGCACCTGGGCCTTCATAACCGACGAATGGAGACGCCCTCCCCATGTTTGTTCCGACTGTAATAGCCCATATGGCTAACTGATCCCAAGGTAAAAGATAGCCAGTAAAGCTCAATAACAAAGTTAAAGTCAGAAGTATAACGCCCACAGCCCAATTGAACTCTCGGGGTGGTTTATATGATCCGGTCAAAAATACCCGAAACATGTGTAACCATACCGTAATGACCATCAGGTGGGCCCCCCAACGATGGATCTCGCGCATAATACCCAACGGCACCTGTTCGCCAAGGTCAATCATATCCATGTATGCATGTTCAACAGTTGGTCGATAATAAAACATCAGCAGAATGCCAGTAATCGTTAGGATAAGAAACACAAAAAAGGAAAGGCCTCCCATACACCACGTGTATTTAATTTTGACAGCATGCTTGGGTAATCGTACTGGATGAAGATGCAAGAAAACATTGTTCAGCACACCCATCATTCTCTGCCGCCTGGTCGTTGGTATTCCACCTGTGCGGAAGATCGATCGCCAAATTTGTGTGCTACTCACTTTTTGAAAGAGGCTTTCTTTACCCCCTCTTGAATCTTTCATTAAACAGTTTCCTCTCGATACACTACACAACTAGATAAGACTCAGATTTTTCCCATTCACCTTTTTCTTGTTGAAATTTCTGGTTTTTGTCAATCAGGATTTGACCATCATCAGCTCTAACAATGCGGTACCGTTCTAAGGGCCTTGGAGCTGGGCCTTCAAAGTTAATTCCTGTTTTACGAAAACCACTACCATGGCATGGACATTTAAATTTGCTCTCACCACCTAGCCAATTGGGAGTGCATCCCAAATGTGTGCACGTTGTTGACAGCGCATAGATGTATTCATCAGTTCGACCAATCCAAACCCCATATTTTTCTTTCCACTTTTCATTAATCTCACCGATCGTATAATCGTCTGGATAACCGGCCTTAAAGGATTGAGGCGGTTCAAAAAGAACGTTTGGAAATAAAAAGCGTCCCATCATAGTCAAAAAGACGCCGGTTGCCGCAGCGAAAGCAGCCCAACCAATTCCTAGCCAAGGTATAAAGGAACGTCTATCTATTGGATCAACGGTAATTATGCCTCTCGGTGTATCGAAGACTTCGGGAACTGCAGTCCCGGTAACAAACGGGTGGTTGTCTGCCTCTTTAGTTGTTGTTCGGGCTGCCTTGGCCGCTGGTTTCTGGGCAGATGCCTTAGGAGCAACAGTTTTCTGAGGCGTCGCAGCAGATGCACCACCACCTTGTTTGGCTCTTTTACGAAGGATCATTTTCTGTCGGGATGGTGATAATCCTT
>DTUY01000224.1:0-3246 GCA_012963885.1 Candidatus Poribacteria bacterium
CAATAATTTCACCTTCGTGCCCCATGTAGAAGAAGCGTTGTTGGGAATGGACATCGCTGGTTGGTGCAATCCATGAGGCAGTGTAAATAGCCGTGCCCAGATTTTGGCTGCCGGTGTTCTTCCACTGCGTTGTCAGGGTGATTGTGTCCTCGGTATCAACTTCAAAGGGTGAGTGATTGGCAACACCGGTGGAGGCAATGGCGGTGACACTTACGGGGAAAGCAAAGTCACCGATTGACCAAGCATGAAAGTCAACATGATGTGAATTCAGGTAATAACTGATATCACTCGATTTTCCGGCCCAGTGGCGGAAGGTTTCCAGTTGCTTTTTGGGTTGACTCATGTAGGCATTGAAAAAACTGAAATCGCCCAGATTCCGGATTCGGTCTCGAGCATCAACATAAATAGGGTCCCAACGTTTATGAACCTCCACTGCCACCAGTACATTCTGGCGGTTGGCGGCATCGATCAGCGTTGTATGTTCCTTTAACGTCTTGACCGGTGGTTTGGTCAGCAACACGTGTAGACCTCGTTCGACGGCGTCAAGGGCAATTTGGAAATGGGTGTCGTCAGGCGTGAAGATGGTCACTAAGTCGCCGGGCGACATCATGTCCAATCCACGAAGATAGGCTTGCGGATCTGATAAAACATCGTCATTTGGGAAAGCGTCGAAGCTAACGTCCATCTCTTTGTAGACGTTGGCAATCTGACCTTTCAGATGTCGGCGAATGGCAGGGTATTTGGTGCCATTGGTACCAGCCATGGCGATTCGGCCAATTTTTCCCTGTCGACGCAGATCGAAAAGCGTTAGGGCTATAACCCCCGCGCTCTTGTCTGAAGAACTGGCTGTGGTATGGACGTAACCGGTAGTATACTCACCAGTACCGATCATCAATGCCGAGGTGATGTTGTTCCTCCTAGATACAGTGCACCTAAATTCTATCAAGTTAACATGACCAGCGCAACGAGAATCGAATTGCGAAAAATACTGCCTGCCCACAGGATGTGGGAATCTAAATAAATTTGACAGATAATAGTAGATTCACGTTCCAAGCTGGGATAAAATGAATTCAGCTGTTTTGCCAAAGTAAGGTGTTTAGGACAACCAAAATTCAATCTTTCACTTGTTACCAATTGAGGAATGCCAATGCGACCTTTTACTTATCTGGGTGATTGCGAAGTCACCTTTCAAAGCCAAAATTTAGGTGAACTCAGGGATTGCAACGATTTGTTGGGCAATAGTTCCGCTTTACGTTCACAGATGGAAGAAGACGGTTATCTGCTGATCCGTGGTTTGATAAATCGGGATACTGTAATTAAAGCCAGAAGAACAATACTGACGTATGCTGATGAAAACGGCGAAGTTCCGTTCAAGTCTGATACTGACCTGATAGATGGGGTTTACAATCCAGATGGTCGGCCGTCTCGGACCATGGGTGAAAAAGCCGTCACGCATCATCCTGATGTTTTGGGGGTTCTGGAAGGAAAAGAACTTTTTAATTTTTTTCAAGGCCTCTTTGATCAACCTGCTAGAACTTTCGATTATAAGTGGTTACGCATGATGCCGCCTGGCAGAGCAGCCGGTCCCCATTTCGACGTGGTTTACATGGGTCGAGGTTCCCAACGATTACATACTTGCTGGATACCATTTGGAGATGTTCCGGTGGAGAAAGGTACTCTGGCTATACTTGTAGGTTCGCATAATCTACCCAGTTTTGACAAGATACGACAAACCTATGGGCAGACTGATGTCGATCAGGACCACACGCCTGGGCATTTTGGTGCCGACCCGTTAGCGATTAGCGAACAGTTCGGAGGAGCATGGAAAACCGCAGATTTTGAAGCTGGTGATGTCATCATTTTCACCATGTATACGCTTCATACCTCCACGCGAAACATGTCGGACCAGTGGCGAGTCAGTTGTGACATTCGGTTTCAGCCTGAAACCGATTCGGTTGATAACCGATGGGTGGGAGAAAATCCGCTAGCTCACTCGATTCAGGACCAGTCAAAAAAGCCAGTCACCTTTGATGAAGCACGGAAAATTTGGGGGGTTTAGCTTTAGGTCCTTTGCTTAATGCCGCTGGATCAGATACAGGATTTAAGCTTTCATTTCAGAGTTAGGTAGCGGGGTAGGAAAACCTGTCAGTTCAATGACGCTATGAAATTGCCAATTTGTCCTCTAATCGATACCTTTTTCCTCCATTGTGGATATCCAGAAACAAGTTAGTGTGTCCCATATTTTGTAAAGGCATAGGTGATACGCTGGCTGGGCTACTGGTCGCGTTACTAGGAAAGATCCGAGCTAGACCAAGCTGATCTCACCTACCTTTGAAGACAACCAACGGCAAAAACAGGACTGTTAAGGGCAGGAGCCCAAAGGAGGTACCCTGCATTTCAGAAACGTCCAGTTCCTCGAAGATATCCTGAATTAAACTGGGCCTTCGTATTCTCATCTACATGGACACTACCTATAACTAACAATGTTGCGCTCGGATGCTGGTCTCGGGTAACAATGATTGGAAATGACAACTGCTCTCCATCAGGTAAGTTGCTAATAACAAGATGAGTACGAATCTTTGTGCCAGCGGGTATACTATCAAGCTGAAACTTTGTAACATCTATTTGCTTGACATCGCTTCGCATGAAGGTAAATGATATTTCTTTTGCTGGATGGACATAGCAGGGTTCCTTATTCGGTATGCAGGGTCATTATTAGCTTTCAAAAGCAGGAAGAATCAAAAACTAGTTTAACAATCCCTTGAAGAAATTGAGTCCCTGTGCCAAACTACTTTCAATAATACCTAACGGGTCGTTGAGTGTTACAGGCAAAGATGTGGCTCCTGAGTTTGTTTTAACAGGATCGAGCAGTTGTCCATTGTCTTGAGAGGTATAAAGACGAGTGCACTGTGCCATCAGTGCTTTATAGCCTGCTGTCTCAAAACGAACCATAATCCGGATTTCTTGGTTGCTTTCATTAATCGCGATAATCTGCCCATGACCGAACTGCTGATGCCATACCAATTGGTCGATGGAGAGGTCATCCAAATTCAACTTTCTTCTCGAACCTGTTGCGTTAGCCATATCTCCATCCACAGGGATGTCTGGATTGTCTTGCCCATCTTCAATCTCTTCCATTTGGTTTTCCAGTTCTTTGAGTAGAGAGTTGAACCTGTTTTTGAAGTCGGGTTCCGGTTTCCACCAGTTCGAAAAATAGTGCTGTAATCCGGTTGCTTTCTCTACTCC
>DTUY01000224.1:3346-7115 GCA_012963885.1 Candidatus Poribacteria bacterium
CCGGTTTCCACCAGTTCGAAAAATAGTGCTGTAATCCGGTTGCTTTCTCTACTCCCATACAAACAAGGATCACATCTTCTTGATTCAGATCGGTTGTTGGTTTACTCAGTATATTTTTGATCTGGTTACACGTATCAACTAGATCTTCTGCTCTGGCTTCCTCCAGAAATTGCGACGGTCTACGTGTTTTTTCTGATAGCAGATAGAGCATTTTCTGCGACCGGGTAATGGCAACATAGAATAGACGGCGCTCTTCTTCTGGAACCGGCTCGTCGGCAGTAAGGCTATCGAAAAGGCTGTTGGTTGGATAAGTAGCCTTGCGCACAGGTATGAACCCATCATTGCAATTGGGGATGAACACAACCGGCCATTCCAGTCCTTTTGCTCGGTGCATGGAAGTAATTTTCAGCCAATCTTCATCCGCGTCTTCATCCAGTCGCCCGAAAGAGATCTTTTTTACGTATTCCAAAAGGGCCGGGCATGTCTGGTGGCCATCGGCAAAACTGATAAGAGCATTGACTGTTTGTACCTTGCTTTCCCCAAGTTCTTCCATTGCGCTATGCTTTCTCAGGTAGTCCTGATAGTCCAGAGTATCGACTAGCCAAGCCAGAGTTTCGTTGGCGGGCTGATCAAGCCGATTTATAAGTTGTTCAATAACGGTTATGAAACCTTCGGCTTGATGACGTGTACGATTATGCATGCGAATCGTCGATGCCATCAACGGGTCGATGATGGAAGTTTTCTGCCTAGTGGCTTTGGCACATACCTCTTCAATGATTTCCCTTTTGATGTATCGCGCCGGTATCTGGATGATTCTTTGGAAACGGTTGACGTAATGCAGCTGTTCTGTTCTTGACTTGAACCATTCATCCGTCTGGACTTTGCGTTCCAGTTGTGCCCAGTAGAGATAACTGAGTAAGGTACTGATTTCGTTCCTCTTATAGAATGGTTGATTGCCTTGAATCTGGTAGGGAATTTGGTGCTCAATTAAAACGGCTTCAATAAAAGGGGTTTGAGCATAGCTACGAACCAAAATGACCATCTCATTTGTACGCCAATCCTGATTTTGTAGTGCTCGGATCTCTTTGACAATATATTCAGCTATCTGGAAACTGTTGTTACAACTGACAACCTGTGTGGTACCGTCAAATCCCTGCGTTAAGCTTATTTTTTTTGACTTCCTGTTCTGGTTATGGGCAATCAGCGAATTGGCTAGTGTTGTTTGTTGGGCAGGAGACCGAAAGTTTTCCGTAATCAGGTATTCTTTGGCCTCATACACTTGTTTGAAATCGAGAAAATACCTGGGATTGGCTCCTCGCCAGGTATAAATGCACTGATCATCATCCCCGATAACCATATAGTTCCGATTCTTTTCAGTAATGATATCAAGGATAAGATATTGGACTAAACTGACGTCTTGAAATTCATCGATTAACACGTATTGGTACATAGATTGAGCCAAACTCCGTACTTCAGCGAACCTCACCAACACTTCCCAGCCTTTAATCAACATATCGTCAAAGGTAATCCAATTGTTGCCTTGACGTTCTTCTTCGTAGTACTGGTACAACAATATGAAATCCGAGTTTGGGTGCTCGGCCTGCGTCGCCTGCGCCAACGGTTTTTCCTGTAATTGATAGATTTGGACAGAATCTTTTTGATCATTCGTAACTTGGAATGCCGATGTTAATGCGTGATGTGGCAAGTCAGCGGCATCTAAGTCATAATAGGCAAGATTCTGTTTCCAGGTGCTGATCTGATTTTCCAGTTCATCCACGTCAATTCCCAAGGCAAAAACATCACAACTTCTTTCTCGTGCCATTCGTTTGAGCGCACGTTCTGCCAGAATGGTATTAAGATTCGGTTTGACATCTTGTTCGTTGCTTTTTTCCCAGAGGGCTTTATCTTCGGCCAGTCGGATGAGTTTCAGTCCCAGTGAGTGTAGGGTCCGACAATCAACTCCAGTGACCTGCTGGGTTGTTAGTTTTACTTGTATCTCTTCAACGGTAGCTCGGCTGAATGAACTAGCTAATATATGCCCAGGCGCAACTTTTCTATCATGTACCAAGTGCTGGATGCGATTGACCATTGAGGTGGTTTTCCCGGCACCAGCCACGGCGAAAACCAACGCTGGACCTTGGTCATGATTGACAATTGCTTGCTGTTCTTCCGTTAGCTGAACCATCTCTGTTTGCCTACTTAATTTGACAACGTGTGCAATTTTGCATAAATAATGGACTGATGTGTATCCTGAGCCTAGAATCGGGATAGCAGCGTCAGTAAAGTCCTTCCTCAATAGCCTCGTTCTAAAAAAAAGGGATGTATCACCTCGTTGTAATTTCCACCACCACATCGGTAGCCGCCCATCCAGAAGTAGGGAACGGCACCACGACGACACATCTCATCTACAAACTGCGCGATCAGCATATACATGATGATGTTGTTGAGGACACCAGTGGCGGGGCATACTTTGTCAGCACAACTGGGAATGGAAATGATTCCAGCGGGTTCATGACAGCAATCGTCGAAATAAACATCGCAGCGATCCTGCAATCCATGGTTATTAGAGGGACCAATACCGATAATATAATTGCCGTTGGCGCGTGCTTCCTCTGCCCAAGCGATGTCTTGCGGATCGCTGTCGCTGACCGCGGCAATCAGGAAAGTATCTGTGTTGCCTCCTTCATCAGCTGGACGTGGAGAGAAAGCATTTGCCAGCATCAAACCCTGAGCCACGGTACTCGCTTCACTCTCGATGCCAAGGTTGCGACTCCGCACAGTATAGTGTCCGCCATCGATGATCCGTTTTGCAATTGTTACAGCAGTTGCGTTTAAACAATCCAGATCCCTCGTGTGTACATTAGCGATGCGTTGCAAGAGAATATCGACATATTGGCGTCCAATGTTTCCATCTGGTGTCTTCTCCGTTGCCAGTGCGTGGGCCACTTCAGCGGTGATCATCCAGTGAATTGTGCAGGAACCGTTCGATGATCCCGGACAGATTGTCATTTCAGGGATCTCAGGCGCATGTACCAACCCCTGATACCAGGGGATATGTGAATCAATAACGCGTGAGGCTACATCTTCCGGCATCCAATCATGCACATTGGGATTAACCTTTCCTTGGGGAGCATTACGGTTATTAACGTAGCAGGTTGTAAACACCACAACATAGATTCCGGCGTCCCGAGCAGCACGTACTGGTTCACTCACATTGTTGGTCAGTAAGACATCCCCCGCACGCATAGCGGCGAACTGCTCTGGCGTGCACGAATCTGCGCCGGTGAATTCAAAAAAAGCCGGATTGCCTTCGCGATCATTTGCCAACTCATGTGTCGGCATGTGGCCTGTTGTCACATTGGCATAGACTGTATGACCGCCACGGAGTGCATCTGTAGCCTTAGCGGCAATTTCCGCCAGAATCCCAGCGTCATCACGAATGTTTCTTAATAGCTGGACGGCATTTTGATAATACTCTTCTCCAAAAGCGATGTTGTGCCCCCAATTGTGTGATGGATTAAGGTTCATGGCTGATATGTCTTTTCGTAGGTAATAATGAGACTGATTAACTCTTTCGTTGCTTTCTTCTCTCTTCTCTTGGAACTCGCACAGTTACAGTTGCTTGGTTTTTTTTAATAGCCGCACCATTATATGCGAGCATGACCGTATTCTTCAACCAATGTATCGTGACTAATTACAGTTTTCAACAAGAAATCAGATGATATGAAATTTGTTCCTTCTCATCTGGAGTAGATGATTTGTCCTTTAG
>DTUY01000225.1 GCA_012963885.1 Candidatus Poribacteria bacterium
ATGACCGTCTATGGGTAGCAGATATATCGATCGGTACTGTCAGCTTAATAGGTACAAAGGATGATCGTGTCTATGATGTCATTCGTGTGAAACACCAGACAAAGTCCACGGACTAACCGTGCACAATGGAGAAATGTGGTACTGCGATGCACATTTTCGGGATATTGAACAACTTGCTCGAAAATAGTAAATCAAAGGATTTATATGAACAATTCACTTCAAAAACTCTTATCTAAGCAGATCGAAGGAGAAGTTCGATTTGATTCGTATTCCCAAGCCCTTTATAGTACGGATGCCAGTCTTTATCAGATTACCCCCATTGGTGTGGTCATTCCACATCATAAGGTGGACGTGCTGAGGACAATTCAAGTCTGTTACGATCAAAATGTGCCAGTTCTACCGCGTGGCGGAGGGACCAGTTTGGCTGGACAAGCCGTTGGGAAAGCCGTTGTCATTGACATGTCCAAGTATATGAACGGGATTGTCGAAGTCAATGCGGAAGAGCGCTGGGCGAGAGTTCAACCCGGCATTGTGCTGGATGAACTGAATCACCACTTAAAGTCTCACGGCTTGATGTATGCCCCAGATGTGGCTACCAGTAGCCGTGCCAACGTTGGAGGTACTATTGGAAATAACTCAGCTGGATCCCATTCGGTGATCTATGGGAAAACAATCGATCATGTAATGTCGCTTGATCTAATCCTTTCCAATGGTGAGGAGATTGCGGCTGAACCAATCTCACTAGCCGAACTGAAGGAAAAAAAAGAGGGCAATACCACAGAAGCCCATATCTACCGTGAGATCTGTCGTCTGGCTGACGAGAACAAAGAAGAAATTCGCTCAAGATATCCACGAATTCTGAGGCGGGTGGCAGGCTATAATCTAGATGAGTTTATACCAAATGCTGGATCAAAAGAGGTCACACCATATCGGAGAGACGGTTGTGATAACGAGCGGCCATTCAATCTAGCCAAGATAATTGTGGGTTCGGAAGGTACCTTGGCTACCGTGACTGAGGCTAAAATTAACCTGGTACCAACACCGAAGATGACAGCACTTAATGTCATTCATTTCGAAACCCTGATCAAAGCGGTGGAGGCAATTCAGCCGATTCTTGAATGCCATCCAACTGCCGTTGAGTTGATAGACGACACTATCATCAGAATGACTAAAGAATCTCTTGAATTTTCGCGAGTTAGCAACTTCATTCAAGGCGATCCTGGCGCAATTCTGGTGGTTGAGTTCTATGGTGAAATGGAAGAGGAACTTTTAGATCAGCTCGACGTTCTGGAGCATCGGATGAAATCGTTTGGGTTAGGATACGCTTTCATCCGATGCTTGTCCGTTGACGAGAAGGCCAGAGTCTGGGAGACACGGAAGGCTGGACTCGGTCTGCTAATGGGCATGAAAGGCGACCATAAACCGGTCGGGTTCGTGGAGGATGCTGCTGTACCGATTGAGCATTTACCGGAATATATTCGCCGTTTTGCCAAGATCGTCGAGGACCACGATACAACCGCGGCTTATTATGCCCACGCTAGTGTTGGGTTGTTGCATAATCGTCCAGTGATTAATCTTAAATCTGAATCAGACATTCAAAAGATGCACTCCATTGCCAGTCAGGTTCGAGATCTATTGATGGAACTGGGCGGTGCCATGAGTGGTGAGCATGGTGATGGATACGTGCGCAGCGAATGGATCGAAAGTATGTTCGGTTCACAGATCTATCAGGCCTTTCGACAGATCAAACAGGCCTTTGATCCGACAGGGATTATGAATCCAGGGAAAATTGTGGACGCTCCACCAATGACGGAAAATCTTCGGTTCGGCCCCAAATATAACACCATTCAGATTGACACTTATTTCGACTTCTCTAGTCAGGGTGGATTTGATCGCGCCATTGAAATGTGCAACGGTGTAGGTGCCTGCCGAAAGACGCTGACCGGGACCATGTGCCCGTCCTTCGTGGGAACACGAGAAGAGAAGCACAGCACTCGTGGACGCGCCAACGCACTCAGGAACATCATCTCTGGCAAATTACCACATGATCATTTTAAGAACAAATCACTCTTTGAGGTTTTGGATCTTTGCTTGGAGTGTAAAGCTTGTAAGTCGGAATGTCCTTCCAACGTGGATATGGCCAAGATTAAGTACGAATTTTTAGCCCAATATTATGATCAGCATAGTCAGCCACTGCGAAACTTGCTGTTTGGTAATATTGCCCAATTGAGTGCTATTGGTTCGGCGTTTGCACCAATATCGAACTGGTTGATGAATACAGAGATTTCCAAATGGATGGTGGCAAAGCTGTTTGGTATTGATCAACGCAGGTCACTGCCAAATTTCGTCCGTCAGACTTTCGAGAAATGGTTTACCAATCGTCATACTGAAACGGAAAAACTGCATAGATCGAAGACAGTGGTTCTCTTTCATGACACTTTCATGAACTATAACTATCCGCAGGTTGGAAAAGCTGCAGTTGAAGTGTTGGAGGCGGCGGGTTTTGACATCATCCTATCTCAGAAGAAATGCTGTGGTCGTCCCATGATATCGAAGGGCATGATTAGGCAAGCTATTGAAAATGCCCAATATAATATTGATTGCCTGTTACCCTATGTTGAACAAGGTATCCCAATTATTGGTTGCGAGCCCAGTTGCATTTCAGCATTGACCGACGATTATGTCGATCTGATTCCCGGCGACGAATCAAAACTAGTGGCCGAAAACACCTTTATGATTGAGGAGTTTATGCTGAATTGCCATGAGAAGGATGAACTAGATCTAAATTTCACAGAGAATCCAAAAGAGATTCTTCTCCACGGACATTGCCATCAACGAGCACTAGTTGGTATCCAACCATCGTTCAAAGTGTTGGATCTTCCATCAGGTTACAATGTTGAGGTGATTGACTCCAGTTGTTGCGGCATGGCAGGTTCGTTCGGTTACGAAGCCGAACATTACGATCTATCAATGAAGATTGGGGAACTCCGTCTTTTCGACCAAATTAGATCCAAGACAGGAGACTTTGAAGTGGCAGTCTCGGGTGTCTCCTGTCGTGAGCAGATTAAGCATGGTACAGGAAAAGAACCACTCCACTTAATTGAGCTGATACGGGATGCAATTCGTCAAGCCTAAGATGCGGTTGGACTTTGGGCCTGTTTTCTGGGAATCTCTGGAGCGGGAAGATTTTGATTGGGCTGTCCATCAGTCCGCGGGCGTAATAGAGGAAGCGTGAAAGTGAGGATTATTTACAATGTACGCGGGAACTCATTGCTGTCGCTTGACGTCGACACTTTCGAGGAACAGGGAATTGCATGATGCAATCAGGTAAGTAGACTTGGCCTCCTCTACCGTGGCTGGGGATAGCAAATACTACTTAGCCGGCACTAGTTCAAATCTGATGGTAACCGAATGATTGTACGATTTCGTACCGACGGGTCAGAGGTGGTCCTTTTGCCCACGGGTACCCACACAATCATCTGACCGTCAACTATCACGGTACCATCTTGGCTTTCAAAGGCCAAGATGGTAACTGCAATACTAATAGCGAAAACCTACGTAAGATCCCGGGAAGCAGCAATTTGCCCACTGCATGTGGCATGGCCAGACCGACCTGCGACAAGGTGTACTGTTCCCTCCCAATTACGCCTATATAACAGGAGTGGATAAAATAGAGAACACCACGATCTCTCATGGTCTTTATTTCTGGCATCCGGCCTCTAGCCAAGATGCGCAGTGGGTCATCAGGAACATCAACTTGCCTGATCTGGGATTTCAGGATATGATACACTCGAATCCACCGCTCAACTTGGGTAGTAGCATGGTGGATTACTCCAGAGTCGATGGGGAGATTGGCACAAATCGAAAATATTGTTGGTGTCAAAGATAGTAGCGGTGACATTGGGAAACTGATGTAGCATATTGTGGAAGCAAAAGGTCAAATAGTTGTATTTCAAGGCAATGAAACCCTTTATCTTCCAGCCTTGAGTATGGAAGCCGTAGGGACTTAATGGAGGGTGTAATGTCTATCCTGAAGTCATCGATGACATCCGTTAGGCATTTGATGCTGGAGATCACACTCTGGCATTGCATCTACAGGTCAAAGTCTGCCAGCTTTGGGACTTAGTAGCCTCCAACTGGTCAAGGTCAGGCAAACGCGCGCTTTGAAGTTTCGGTGTGCAGATAAATGAAACTTGCCGAGTAGATGGTGGACGGGGAAGATGAGAATATGGAAGGTCATCTAAAACGACTGCTAGAGTGAAAGCTTAAAGTTAATCATCAGTTTGAACAGGTGATCCTAGCAATTATCAAAAGTTGTTGATTCATAATATTAATTATACAGAGAAACTTAGAAAAACTGCCAAAAATTGTGGTGGACAGTCGACTAAACTCATAAATACGTTTTGGATGAATATGGAAACAAACGGCATTCTTGGAAATAGTACTTCGATCGAAATACTTAATCGAATAGAAAGGGGTAAGGTTCATCATGCTGTCTTAGATTTTGACGGAACAATTTCTCTCATTCGTGACGGCTGGCAGAACGTGATGGTTCCGATGATGATTGATATTCTGATGGAAACTCCGACCAGCGAATCCCTCCAACAACTTGAGTCAACTGTAGTTAAGTTTGTTGACCAGCTGACCGGGAAGCAAACGATATATCAGATGATGCAACTTTGTGAGGAGGTTCAGAAAAGGGGGGGGATTTCCAAAGAACCGCTTGATTATAAGGATATGTATAATGTCAGGTTATTACCAATCGTCAATGACCGAATTGCCAAACTTGAGAATCAAGATATTCAGAGTAATGATCTGCGCGTTCCTATGTCGCTTGAATTCCTGCAGAAACTTACTGCATATAATATTAAATGCTATCTTGCTAGTGGAACTGACATTGAATTCGTCAAGCATGAAGCAGAACTTCTGGGCGTGGCTGAATATTTTGATGGAGGGATTTTTGGCGCCCTTCGCGAATTTGAGAAGTTTTCAAAGGAAATGGTAATTCAAAAAATTCTGTCAGATTTCGATTTAAACGGAAGTGAGTTGCTGATTGTTGGTGATGGTTACGTTGAAATTCAAAATGCAAAGTCAGTGAATGCAATCGCAGTTGGTGTTGTAACAAAAGAAAACAACGTTTATGACATGAATGCCGATAAACGTCAACGTCTAATTCATGCAGGTGCGGATATTATTATCCCCGATTTTTGTGAGGCGGATCAACTCCTATCGTATTTGTTGGATGTGTAGATTAATATCATGTAGTGGTACCTGGAACCTGTGTTTTAAACGAAGACGAGAACATTGTAAATTCTTAGCTAAAGAAAACACAATATTTCAGTTTTACTTTAGGTTAAAATCAAACTTGCCTTAATATGATACTAGCTTATGTTACACGGCAAGGTGTAAAGGAGCGCTTACAAGCTTGAGTGCTTGGCAATAGAGCTTAGCCGTCAAGGCTCAGTGATTTTCAGTAGTGTCTTGTTTCAGCCTCTCCAGCTTGGCAAAGGTCCAAAGCGCTGCAAACAAGTGATTGGTTTGGGTAGTCTTGGTTTTGGCTGGACTCTTCTCTAGTGAGGCATTTTGTTTGACTGGCTGGTGATACTCTGCAATCTTCCACCGTTTTTGGTAGTGGGTTCTCATTTGGTTGCCATGGCCAGTAACCTAGTAGAGGTTTCCCATAGAATTGTCTTTGTTTGTGAAGACCCCTATGCTAAGCAATAATGAGAAGGAAACCTCTTCCAGGTAGACTGCCCGAACAGTGCCTGACGTGATCGACAGCGTGTCCACTCTTTGATAGTGACCTTGTTGCTTGCCATTGCTACTTACGGTGTTTCTTAAAGGGAAAGATAAAGTTCTGGTCCAGATCCAGTTTGACCAAGCACATATTTCTCTGCTGAGGCAAACCAGGTGTCGGCTAAGACAAGTCAAAGGGGATCTGGTTTTTTCACACACTGACTGAGCATGGTGCGGAAGCGCTAGTTTTTCCTCGGGACTGCGTTGGCGCTGTTGACTGGTCCTTTTATCGGTATAGGATTCAGTTTTACCGACGATGTCAAAGCTGACAAGTGATAGAGCGGAATGTTGAGATTGCCACTGACCGGACTTCCGATGGATTCGGTCAGTGGTAAAAAAACAGATTTTTATGTCAACAAAGTTAGAATCATCTAGGCAACTCACTGCCATAGGAACTCAAATTAATCAAAGAAGTATGGGATTCTTTATTGCGAGATTTGTCTGCTTATGCTATCATTCAGGTGATTATGAAGTGGAATAAAGTCGAATCAGCTAATTCCAAAGTTGTAACTGTAAATAGAAAAGCACGCCATGATTATCATCTAATGGAGCGTCATGAAGCAGGCATTTCTCTAACAGGAACGGAGGTAAAGTCAATTCGGAATGGGGGGTTTACACTAACAGATAGCTACATTAGGTTGGAAGGTGGCGAAGCTTTTTTAGTGGACGCTCATATCGGACTATATAATCATAGCACGGTCGAAAACCATGCTCCTAAGCGTGTACGGAAATTGCTTCTGCATCGGAAAGAAATAAGGAAACTCGATGGCAAAACTAGAACTTCAGGTATAACTATTGTTCCAACCAAGGCATATTTTGACAAAGGCAAGGTTAAAGTTGAAATAGCGCTGGCACGTGGGAAACGTGATTACGACAAACGCCAGGATTTAAAGAAACAAACTGATCAGCGCATGATACGTGATTATATAAAGAATTGATTTAAAGATCTTCGCTTTTAGCACGATAATTTGAATATGGGGGTGTCCAGGTTTCGACGAAGGTAGACGAAGTAGAGGTTGCATGCCGAGGATTCCGTAGGCCTCGTTAAATTGACGGAACAAGATTTAACTGCCGATACAGAATTGGCTCTAGCCGCTTAATGCGGCTCGTTTTGTTGATTTGCGGCCCGTCGAGTCAACAAAACGTCGATCAACGGGCTATGTTTTTCTTCTATTCTCAGGAGAAGGAAAACGAGATTTAATCTGAGATAGCCTAGAGTAGATCCTGCACAAGGGAGTTACCAAAGGCGAAGCATTAAAGCTTGTGCTAAGCATGTAGTAGCCTGTATTGAGATGCTTTCGGACGCGGGTTCGAT
>DTUY01000226.1 GCA_012963885.1 Candidatus Poribacteria bacterium
GAATAGATGACTGATATGGCGGATAGGGGCTAAGCTGTATTTAAGTTAAAACTTAAATACATGAATAAAAGTCTTGGCTTATGTACAACACGATCTAGCTATAGCTGGATTCTTACTACGACTTAAGTCTAGATGTATTAAACTAAGGACTTAAACACAACAACCCCAAAAACAAACAGTGGTAAAGGCCCTTCCACAGGAAGGGTTAAGACCATGCTACGCACGGACAAGGGTAAGCGGACCTGCGGTCCTAAAATGCTACAACGAAAACCGTCGCCGTCGTGCCTAATATCCTGAGCGCCGTCGTTGTTGACACGGAGAGCCACACGCAGGTAGACTGAACTGCCGCTGCTCCAAGAACCGCCCCGCAAAACACGGGTGTTAAAGGTCCTCCCCCTTGCGGGGCCAGTGTTCGGCCCTTTCGGGTTCTCTCGTTCCCCCAAGGATAACGCTTGCTAATCAGTCCACCTCTAGCTGCATATTCCCACTCTGTCTCAGTGGGTAACCACTTACCGGCCCATTGGGCATAGGCAGTCGCATCATTCGAATTGACATAGACCATTGGATGCTCATCCGTCGGTGAATATTTAGCTGCTTCATTCCACAAGTTTTTATTATAAGCGTATCCACTATCCTCTACAAACTGCTTGAATTTCCCCACTGTCACTTCATGAATATCCATGTAGAAGGCGTCCAATTCTACCGTATGCACCAGTTGGGAATTGGCCATCCTATCAAGATGATCTCCCATTTCAAAGGATCCGGCTGGGATCAAGGTCATCTTTTTCAATTCAAGTTCTTTTTCCAATTCACCTAGTTCACCCTTTAATAACTCGATTTCTTTTTTTTACCTCTCATGTTCTTCAATAACATCATCCTGATCTTTTTGTAATGACTCAAGCTCTTTCTTCAACCCGTCACGTTCTACTTCTAATTCCCTGAGATTAGCCTGGATACCAGTCATTCCAACAGTTAACTGAGTAACATCAGCTTGTGACCGACTATCATCAGTAGTTAATTTGTCTATCAACTCAGTATTATCTTCACATCCCAATCCAACAACCAGCATCAATAGCAACAAAAAATTAACTTTCTCATCTAGTACTCCCCAATCTGTTGACTAATCGATTAAAGAATCTAAATTAACATTGTTAAATCATTGAAGATTCCGGTAGTAATCTAGGGGTTTCCTGTCATTGTTTTTCCCGTCTGATGATAGATGGTGCGAAGTTGACCGCAAGCGGCAGTAATGTCGTTGCCCTTACTGAAGCGAATTGGTGCGACATAATGATTTCGCGTCATGATCTTTTGAAAGTTTTCAATCTCATCCGCATCAGGTCGCTGGAAATTTGAATCTGCTATTTCATTGAACGGAATTATGTTTAATTTGCAGGACAGGTTAGACATCAATTCACACAACCGTTCGGCATCTTTGGTCCGATCATTGACACCTCGAATCAGTACGTATTCTAAGGTCACCAATTCGCCTGTTTTTTCTGTCCAATGTTTAGTGGCGGAAAGGATCTCATCGATTGGAAACTGGAAGTTAATTGGCATCAACCGACTTCTGTCTGCGTTAGTCGTTGCATTTAGTGAAAGCGCTAGTTTGCATTTCAATCCTTCGTTGGCAAATCTGCGGATTTGTGGTGCCAGTCCGACTGTGGAAACAGTAATCCTTCGTTCGGCCATCCCCGTTGTTTCTTGACCACAAAGTAAACGAATTGCTTTCAGCGTTGGCGCGTAGTTGGCAAACGGTTCTCCCATGCCCATGAAGACAACGTTTGTAATAGATCTATCCCCGCTGAGTTCCTTTTGAATACCCAGATACTGATCCAGAATCTCGGCAGTTGTTAGGTTTCTAAAGAACCCCATCTTTCCAGTGGCGCAGAACTGGCATCCCATGGCACAACCAAACTGAGATGAAAGACAGACAGTCACTCGTTGCTGATCAAACATCAGCACACTTTCAACTTGTTTGCCATCCGGTAGTTTAAACAGGTACTTAATAGATTTATCATCTGCTGAAACGGAACTGGTGACAATTTCAGTTTGGCTGATTGATGCGTGGGATGCTAGCGTTTGACGAAACGATTTCGGTAGGTTTGTCATGGATTCAAAATCAGACACTCCTTTCTGATAGATCCATGACATTAATTGTTTAGCGCGGTATTTTGGTTCTCCCCAGGATTGAACCAGCGATTCCAGTTCAAACCGATTAAGTCCCTTTAGATTGACGTGGTTGGCATTCAATTGAATAGTAGCTCATTTCTAGGCGATTGTCGGCAAAACGCCTTTATGACCAATTGCACCAGCATTTTGGACGCAAGGGGCTAGTCGTTCTGTTGCCCTGTAAGTTTCTGCGTCAGAATTTGATTGGCCAGTTGTGGATTTGCTTTGCCTTTGGTGGCTTTCATCACTTGACCAACCAGAAAACCCAGAACTTTCTTTTTCCCGTTGAGGTAGTCTTGGACGGACTCTTGGTTAGCTGAAATCACTTCGCCAACAATTTTTTCAATCTCGGACGAGTCTGAAATCTGGGAAAGTCCTTTCTCTTCCACAATTTGGCTTGGCATCTTTCCATTTTCAAAACTGTTGGTGATTACGGATTTGGCGATCTTTCCACTAATTGTTCCATTTTCAATTAGCTGGATTAATTCGCTTAAATGTTGCGTCGAAACCTGACAATCGGCAATATCGGTGTTTGAATCGTTGAGTAAAGCTGACAAATCACCCATTATCCAATTGCTGCATGCTTTGGCATCACCGCATAATTTTACTGCCTGATCGAAATACTCCGCCATCTGTCTAGTGCCAGTTAAAACGCTGGCATCATAGGTAGGGATTTCATATTCTTCAGTGAATCGTTTACGCAATTCGGCTGGCAACTCCGGGATCTCTTCTCGCATTTGTTCGATTTCTTCTGCGTTTACTTCAAACGGAACAAGATCAGGTTCTGGGAAGTACCTGTAGTCATGTGCTTCTTCTTTGCTGCGCATGGGGGATGTTTTTCCTGTTTCAGTATCAAATTTTAAAGTTACCTGCTGGATTTCGCCACCTTCATCCAGAATCTGTGCTTGACGTTTTTGCTCGTATTTGAGTGCAGCCAAGACATGTTGAAACGAGTTCTTGTTCTTCAGTTCGGTACGGGTTCCGAATTCTTTGCTGCCGGTAGGCCTGATCGAAATATTGGCATCACAACGAAAGCTTCCCTCTTCCATGTTGCAATCACTTATCTCAATGTACTCCAAAATTTCCTTGACGGCTCGCCAGAAGGCAATGGCCTCTTCGGGAGAACGAAGATCCGGCTCGGTTACAATCTCCAGTAAAGGAACACCTGCACGGTTAAAATCAACATAGCTTCGATTTAGATTACCTGTTACATCGCCATGCACGAGTTTACCCGCGTCTTCTTCCAAGTGTATACGGTTTATTTGCACTCGTTTGGTTTCTTCACCAAGTTCAAAGTCTACGTAACCGTCATAGCAAATTGGCAGGTCATATTGTGTGATTTGATAGCCTTTGGGCAGGTCTGGATAAAAATAATTCTTTCGATCAAACTTGCTGTAATTGGCAATCTGACAATTGGTTGCTAAACCTGCACGAACCGCAAATTCCAGTGCACGTCTGTTCAACACTGGCAAAACCCCCGGCATACCTGTAGATATAACTCCGGTTTTAGTGTTGGGATCTCCTCCGAAACTGGCGTCAGAGTTACAGAAAAGCTTACTTGCAGTTGATAATTCTGCGTGAATTTCTAAGCCAATTACTGTTTCATATCTGTTTTCCATATTTTGGACACTCTAAATACTAATTCTTAGTTAAGAAAATTATATACCCAAGACTTAGCTTATTTTGCCAATACTTCTTGATCCGTTTGTCGTTGAGAGAATAAAATGTGTGTAGTTACGATCTGATTGTTACATTAGATACTGCAGTACATTAAGGCGCTTTGGTCAGCCATTCTCTTGTATTCAATCTTTCATAATTGTGCCACAGCTCAAAATAGAGACTAGCACCAATCAGCGATCCTGTCTCTCCTACTTTGCCGATAATCTTACCAGTTTTTATTGAATCGCCGGCGGTCACCAAAGTTTCGGACAGATGCGTGTACACCGTAGCGTAGTTGTTACCATGAGCAATGAGCACGGTGTTTCCATATCCAACAACTGATGGAATTGTACGAGCGACTATGCCGTCAGCGATGCAACGAACTGCAGTACCAGATTTGGCTTGAATGGTGATACCACGATCATGTGGATTTTGATTCCCTACAATTTCACCTGTAACCGGCCATCGTATGTTTCCTAACAGATCTTTTTTAACACCGGTTAGTTCCTCAGCTTTTTCAGTGATTGATTCAGTTGAAACAACACCTAAAAGTTCCTCAAGCCCGCTGACTGCAGCTTTCAGCTCTTTCAGTGCTTGATCGTACACGGCACGTTGACTTCGATATTTTTTGAGGAGCCCTTCTCGTTCTTTTTTTTTGGTAATGATGTTTAGTTGTTTATCTTCTGCCTCTTTTGAAGCGACCTCAATTTCTCTGATCAGTGACTTCCATTTTGTATGGGTGTTGATAATCTCTTTCTGCTGGTTTTCAAGTGTCTGCAACAGTTGTTGGTCAGTCTCAGCAATAGCACTAGCGTACTTGTATCGCTCTAGTAAATCTCCAAAGCTCTCCGAACTAATTAATAGCTTTAACACCTGATTCGCCTGTCGCCCATATCCCATTTTATAGATGGCTCTTATCCTTTTAGCTAAACGTTTTTTATATTGTTGGTATTGTTTTTTTAACGCTTGCAATTCTAATTGGAGTTTTTCTGCCTTGAAAATGTGGTCTTGAATTTTCGTTTCATATTCTGCTATTTCTTTTCGATTGATAGATAGCTGGATATCAATTAGCTGAAGTTGTTTGAGTAGGCTGTTCTCCTTTTTGATAAGTTGATTTTGATTTCGTTGCGCTTTTCGTTTCTGGTGGCGTTTTCGTTCCAGTTCCGCATTTCTTTCGATTTCGAGCAGTTCCTCATCTGATACTTGTAGATCAATTTGATCCGATAAATCGATGTTCTCTGACGGATATAGCTGTCCTCTTGCAGGGGATATCAGAGCAGAAATTATCAGAGCAGAAATTATCGCTCTTTTTAGCCGAAGCATATCTTGGCGTTTAAGTAGTAAGGAACTCATTTATAATTGTCAGATTTTCATCAACTTGTTGACGACTTGTCATTCCAATCGTCATAGCATGGACGCAATCAAGTCCCATCACAAATTCAATTGCTTGACGAGTTCCATCCTCTTCGCGTGTCAGTTTTCCCATGCCTAATACTTTCATACCGTAGATCCCCTTACCTGTATGTGCCATGTGTTCCATTATCCGAATGACATCCGGTGGTGACGCATCCATGGAAACCCCGGCGTAATTGATTCGAGCTAACACGATCTCTACCCACTCGCAAAATGCCGCTGTTTGAAAGGCTCCAAAGTCATGGCATGACACCCCGTGGGCGCGAATGAGCCCTTTTTCCTTGCAGCGTGTGAGTGTTTCCATCGCTTCGGGATAACGATCCACCCAGTCTCGGTTTGTCAAACAATGTAAAAGTACAATATCGACGTAGTCAGTGCCAATTTCCTTTAAAAACCGTTTAACATCGTCTTCAACGGTTTTAGCGGTACGTGATGTTGTTTTAGACGTAATGGTTATAGACTGACGGTCAAGCCTTTTTAGGGCTTCTTTCATGTGCGGGTGACTGCCGTATTGATCGGCAGAATCCCAGAATCTGATGCCGCAATCATGTGCATAAATGAACAGATCTGCTAACCCCTTCAGCCCCAGCGCTGTCTGATCAGATTTATAGTTCCAACCATTGGAACCGGTTCCAATGGCCAGTCGTGATGTTTTAATACCACTTTTTCCCAAATCTACTGTCTGCATCAAATCCACCTCAATAAGATGATACTTAAATTTATATTAAAACCTTATTAATTATACCACAAATCAGATGCCTGTGATTGGTTTTATGTCTCAGAATACAATTGTTAGGTCCGAGCGTAGTGTTCATGCTTTAGTTGAGGATAATTAAAATTAAGGAAGACCTTTTTTGTTCAGATGAGCTTGCCAAACCCATCAAAACCAAGGGGATTCTCAGGGGGAATTATCACAGAATCCGAGGTCTCTCTTTCATGGCAGCAAAACTTGCGTGTGGCGCTATTAACGATTACCACCTTCTGGTCCAACGGTGCCACCTCCGACAGCCTCACTTTGAAACACTTGACTGTCTTCTGGGGTTGTTACGGCATACTGAAACCCTTTTCCCGCACCAGCAGCGCCGTAATTTCCTCGTTTATCCAAGGCAATAAAGTAGATTTCCAAATTAAGACCCAGTGGGTCGGTAGAAGCAATCCGTTTGATGGCGGCTATACATGCACTTTGCGGATCTAAACCAGAACGCATAAACTCAACAACCATAAAGGAGGAGCAATAGCGCATACAATTTTCGCCTTTCCCTGTGCAGCCTGCTGCTCCCACCTGATTGTCGACATAGAGTCCTCCCCCGATGATCGGCGAATCACCAACACGGCCAGGTAATTTATAGCCCCAACCACTGGTTGAACAACCGCCAGCAATATCACCATTTTTATCTAAAGCCAGCAGTGTGATCGTATCATGAGCATCACTGTGAGCCTCTTTTTCCCGCTTCTTTTGCCAATTCTTCCACTCTTCTTGCCGGGCTTGGGTCAACAGATTTGTACGCTGAAATCCTTGATCTAGTGCAAATTTCTGAGCTCCATCACCGGCTAACATGACATGCGGCGTTTTCTCCATTACCCTCCGTGCAACAGAAATAGGATGTGCGATACCTTCGATAGCGGCAACGCTGCCAACTCGATGATCTGGACCATTCATAATGCAAGCGTCGAGTTGTACAATTCCGTCGGCATTGGGAATACCGCCGATACCAACAGAAGCATTCGACACGTCAGCTTCTGTGACTTGAATACCAGCTTCCACGGCATCTAATAGTGACTTGTCTCGTTGATAGTTTCCCAGGGCTGCGTTATTGGTGGCTTTGCCAAAAGCCCAAGTCGAAACAAACAATGGATAGCTTTTGTTCTGAGCACTGCGATTATTGGGTTCTGCTGTTGCCATTTCACCTCCGAGGAGTGCTGTCGCAGTCGTCGCTCCAATCGTTAGATTAGTAAGGAATTCTCTTCTATTGATCCGAATTACCACCAATACCCGCCTTAAATATAAGAGATGCAACGTGTTGGATATTTAACGGCAATTGGTTCGGTTATCTTTGTGTACATGGTCATGTTCCAATGTCCCTTTGCCTTGATGGCGACCGCAATCAATAGTCCTGTCACCGATAGGTATCACTTTTTTGTCTGACTGGAAAATTAGATCACTCATCGAAGTCTCTTTTTATATGTCTTTTGTTTCACGCACGGCTGCTACTAATTGACTGACCAATTTGGCTAAAACTTGCGAATATCCATTATTTGTGTTCTGATGATCAATAATGACGTCTGCAGATTGATTACATGTTTTTTTATCTTGCCTTTGCGTACAACTTGAGCCTGCATGGATTTCTCGGATCTGGGCTTGATTGATAATTAACTGGACATTTTCGTTGTTAATGCCGCCACCTGCCATGATCGAAATCCGGTCTCGTGCCGTCTCTTGTAGTTGACCAAGCAGTAACAATCCTTTGATAGCTGAGGGGGCTTTACCTGAAGATAGAATTCTGGAAACACCAATATCCACCAGCGACTCTAAGGTGTCAAAAGGGTCTTTGGCATGATCGAAAGCACGATGAAAAGTTACTGGAATTGGATCGGCGACCTGAACCAAAACATCTGTCCGTTGAACGTCTGCTGTACCATCAGGGTTTAAAAGACCAGTCACAATTCCGTCAGCCCCAACCGATTTTGCGGCTTCAATATCTTCCTTCATGACACTAAATTCAAGGTCAGAATAACAGAAATCGCCACCTCTGGGACGAATGATAACTTGTAATTCAATCTCTAACTGCTTCCGAACCTGACTTATCATTCCAATACTCGGTGTTGTTCCTCCAACCGTTAGATTGTCGCAGAGTTCAATTCGGTTTGCACCACCTTGCTGGGCGGCTACTGCCGATTCAATGTCTTCTAAGCAAATTTCAACCGTGACCATTTATAACCTTTGCCATTTTCTTGTGGCAGACTATTTGAAACTAATGAGGTCTTCGTTTGTTACCATAAATCGTTTAATTGTTAAATTTAAGATCCTGACTAAAATGGGTTAGTTCTAAATAGCTTCGTTGGCATTAGTGACTTTGAAATTTTTCATTTCCGACTGAGGGTGCCATCTGGCACTTGAGTTCCTCTCTTAGATCGTTGTCGATGATCTGGTCGTTTCCTCTTGCGAATCGACATTGAATGTGAAATGGGTCTGCTTGAAATTGACTTGAGATGACCTTGCTATGACGAAATTACTCGCCCTTGACCGCGTGGATCGGTTCCACCGGATTGTATCGCCGGGTCGTCAGCAACCACCACGCCGTGTCCCGGGCCGCCAATTCCAGGACTGTGTTCA
The DNA here is from genome assembly GCA_012963885.1 of Candidatus Poribacteria bacterium. Taxonomy (GTDB): domain Bacteria; phylum Poribacteria; class WGA-4E; order WGA-4E; family UBA9662; genus UBA9662. The sequence goes on from DTUY01000226.1 coordinate 8,576, forward strand.
ATTTCGTGTCCCAGTTTTTGTAATTCTGCTAGAGTTGACTTGTCTACATCTTCCATCTGGATAGGTTCAGCCCCTTCGCTGTGCAGCCGAGGTGCGTCTAGTGCTTCTTGCATAGTCATGTTCAGATCTATTAGGTTGACGGTCAGATTAAGTTGATTGTTGGCAATGGTTCGCCCTCCGGGAATCCCATAGGTGGCAAATGGTCGACCACCTCTGAGTGCGATCATCGGTGACATGTTATGCAGTGGAGATTTGCCGGGAGCAATCGAATTGGCCAGCCCTGGTCGAGGGTCAAAACGCCCGATACCATGACCGAGCAGCAGTCCGGTATCCGGCACGGTAACCATAGAACCGAACCCGCCGCCATGCGTTTGTGTCAGGGCCACCAGGTTACCGTCTGCGTCTGCTATTGAGATGTGGCTGGTACAACTGATTGGTTCGTAAGCAACTATTTTTCCTGGTTGAGGAGATTTCAGCCCATTTTCAAAGCTAGACTTGAGGTCAGATATGAATTGATCACCAAGTTCTGTTGAGGGATCTATACCTGTGAACAGTGGGTCTCCGAACCGTTTGAGTCGTGCTGGCCAGCAGGTTTTCATCGCTTCCGCTAGAAGGTGCAATCGTTGGGTGACGGACATTTGCGCCATATCATAATTCTCAATTAACCGCAGCATCTGTAATGTGGTCAGGCCGCCTGCTCCCAGAGGTGGGGTAGAAAGTCGACAGTCACGGTATTGGATCTGGTAGGGTTCCACAATCTTGGCTTGGTACTGATGGAAATCTTCAGTTGTCAAACATCCTCCGATTTTCTGAATATGATTGACGATTTTTTGCGCAATCTCTCCGCTGTAGAATGCTGGTGCGCCGTCGGCGGCAATCATTTCTAAAGTCCGGGCGAGTTCAGGATTGGTTAATTTTTGATTTGGTTCAGGTGGAACGCCGTTCTTCAGGTACACACGTGCAGTTTCAGGAAAGTCCCGTCTCCACCGATCAGCGTTGGTTGCGATACCGTTTAGGTTCGACCGATTGGGAACAAATCCGTATCGGGCTGATTGAATCGCAGGTTGTAAAATCTGGGCTAGCGGTAAACGACCGAATTCTTGCAGAGCTAAACATAGCCCGGCTACCACACCTGGCACGCCAACGGACAGTGGTCCATGAATGTTAGTGCGTCCTGGTACGTGGTAACCGGCAGGGCCATCCGCTTTTTGGATTGGAAACATCTGATCTGAAGATGCCATCGGGGCAACTGTATTATAGTCAACGGCGGTTACTTCCTGGCGTTCAGCTAAGTAAATGACCATACAGCCGCCGTAACCTGCAATTCCATTTTGGCTGGGTTCAACCACACCTTCAGCGAAAGCGGCAGCGATAGCTGCGTCAATGGCGTTGCCACCAGCCTTGAGTATATCCATTCCTACCTGAACGGTTCGGGGATGCGGACCGGCTACGGTTCCATACTGCTTTCTAGATGGTATCATCATGTTTTTCCATTTAAGTGTTGTTATGTCATTTGGTATTGATTGGACTGATTGATGCAATCAGTTTCAGGTTTACCAACTAGATACCCAGCGCCCTCGATTTGGTATTGGAGGTTGTATGGCAATCCCGCCTTGCAAGTGTGATTCGTAAAGACCAAATCCGATTTCAGTCCCCAGCATGGTGGCTCTCAGGTTGCTGATTCCTGGTTTGCCTGTTTTGATGGATTCTACCAGTTCACGGATTTTTTGTGCGGTACCGCTCCACGGTTCAATCGGTGCAACTTCAATTGGATCGTAGGCATCCTGATTCTTTTGTCGTACCCGAATTGATTCGCCATCGTTTTGAATACGGATGATCCCTTCCTGGCAAACCAGCTCGTATTCACCACTTATACCTGTGGCTGCGGCATGCAGAGAAGTATCGTTGTCAAATCTGACAAATGCCGAAAGTATTGGCGTGTCTTGGACAAAATGGAGGTTATTGTTGTCTCCGTCGGCTGTATGAAGCTCGCTTAGCGTCCCGCTAATAGAGACTGGCTCAGGATCATCTAACAGGTAAAGTAGCGTATCTAGAAAATGGCCGCCGATACTATTGCCGGAAAAACCAAGTGCCGATTTGATTGCGCCCAGTTGTCCGCTCTCAGCAATCTGTCGAGCCTGTCTGTAAACTGCCCAATTCCGACGCATAGGACCAAATTCTAAAAATACATTGTTGCGTTGGAAGGCTTCTTTGATGGCATCGGCTTCAGCCAGGGAGCAGCACAAAGGTTTTTCGGCGTACATTCCTTTGACACCGTTTTCCGCGCCATAGATCATGGCTTCTGCATGTTGTTCTGGACGTGTTGTAATACTGAGGATATCCGGTTTTTCTTCGTCGATCAACTGGTGGAAATCAGTATAACCCCGCGGAACGTTCCACCGTTCCGTAAATGCGTTCAGTTTGTCTTCTGCGATATCGCATGCGGCCACCATCTCAGTTTCTTCCACCTCCACATAGCCACCTGCGTGGCAGTAGGGAAGGATCAGTCCCCCGCGCCGAGGTCCTTGTACTTCGTCTTCAATGGTGTTGGCCATACGGCCGCAACCGATGATACCAACTCGAAATCTCATATTGATCTCCTTAAGTATGGTGAAGAGAAATCTCTCATGATAAAATTATCTGTGGTGAAGTTCTTAATCCCCAATCTTACTTGATTTTGGGGGCCTGGATTTCAGTGCCGGCTTGATAGTGTCTTATCTTATTAACGTTACCCTTATCGTTTTTGACAAATGTTACCTGGGCATTGGCGACCTTCCAGAAAAACTCTGTCTCGGATTGCGGAAAGATTTCGAATTTTGGCTGGCCTGTCATTTGTGCCAGCAACCGATTCCCTTCCTTGGTTATGGTCAGGATAGCACCATGACCATAATCGTATTCTCCCACGTAATCGCCATAAGTGGCTGTGTCTATCTGCACAACGCTTTTCTGTTCTAATCTGGGAGCTTTGAGGGTTTGTCCACTTTGATGGTGGATAATATGGGCAACCTCACCTTTTTTGTTACGGACGAAAGTGATTTGGGCGTCGACAACTTTCCAGAAGAACTCTGTTTCGGATTGGGGGAAAATCTCGAACTTTGGTTGCCCAGTCAGTTGAGCAAACAGTTGATCTCTTTCCCTTGTGATGGTCATTATTCCGCCTGCGTAGTCGTATTGGCCGATATAGTCATCACTAATGTCTACGGTTTTGTCTGTGGCAAAAGACTCCATGGGTTTCATCTGTTGCCACAGGTAAATCTCGGCAATCCTGTCTGCCAGAGCTGATAGAACCAGATTCGGATTCGTTGGAGAAGCGTTTGCCAGGATGGTAATTGTCAGGTTCTGCTTAGGATAACGTGTCAGATAAGACATCCATCCCGGTAACCCGCCGCTATGCCCAATCTCTTTCAGTCCACGCTTTTCCATTAGCGTCCAGCCGTAACCGTATTGACTGCTGTGGGCGTCATCTTGGTTTTTATCATTGATTTTCACTGGTGTGAAGGCTGATTTGAGTGTGTTTTGGTTTAGCAGTTTGCCATTGAAAACTGCTTCGTTCCAGCGATAAAGATCCTGAATGGTGGAGTGAAGGTTTCCTGCTCCACCTGCACGGGACATATCCCAGTTGACTGCTTTTTTAGGTTCGCCTCCAGCGTAGGAATATCCAGTGGTTTCGTTTTTTCGGGTTTGTTTCGAGTCATGGACCTCGGTATTCGTCATGCCGGTTGGATCAAAGAAATGGTGTTTGAGATAATTTTTCAAGGATTGACCGGAAACTTTTTCGACGATATATCCAAGTAGAAAATAACCTGAGTTGCTATAGGACCATTTTTCTCCCGGGTCAAAGTCAAACTTATCCGCTTTGAAAAGCTCGATCATCTCTTCTGCTTCAATATAAGTTTCCACTGCTGAAGCAAATTCTGGATGGTTGGTGTAATCGTGAATTCCTGAAGTGTGGGTCAGCAGATGATGAATGGTGACCTCATCACCGCGAGGATAGTCCGGTAGAAACTTGGAGAGGCGGTCTGTAACTTTGAGCAAGCTTTCTTCTTGCAATTTCAGGATGGCAGATGCCGTGAACTGTTTGGTAATAGAACCGATGCGGAACTTGGTTTGTGGCGTGATTGGAATCTGATTTTCGAGGTTAGCGTATCCAAATCCCTTCTGGTAAAGGATCTCACCGTTTTGAGCGATAAGAACCGCTGCTCCCGGAAAATCTTCTTTGATGATGCCTTTGAAAAAAGCATCCACAACCGTTTCTGGGGCGGGCATCGGGATCTTGGGATTTGTTCCTTTTTCGCGCAGAAACGTAACCACGTCATCTCGCCCACGGATTCTGGCGTAATGCAGGGCCGTCAGACCGTAGGTGGTGGCATTGATATCCGCTCCATGAGATAACAGCATTTCCAGGGTGTCTAAATCTCCTAATCCTGCGGTCTCGACCAATTTTCTGGGTAGTGTTTCGGAACCTAGTACCCGACAGCAAAATCCCCAATCCCATCTTCCATTCTGAATTTTGAGCAGTAGTTGGTTTTTACCTTTCTTAAAGGTAACAGACACTAGATCCTGATCTTTTAAGACTGGACGGTCACTCCGGTTCTGGTGGATGAGTTGCCCATTAAGCCAGACTCTTATGCCATCATCGCTACCAATACCAAGCAAAACATTCTTGGGTTCTGATAGGTGGATTTCCGCCCAGGCATAAGCCTCAGCGAATTCCGTTTTTCCGCAGATCTGGTTTAGATCTAAGATCTCATTCTCTGAGGCAACCAATTGCCACTGATATTCCTTATCACCGATTTGATGGCCTGATCTGGCTGAGGAAAGGTCTTTGATTCGAAAAGGAGGTTCAGCTTCGAACTTCTTCTTCTGCTTGTCTTGATCTGGAGTTGTTTTCCCGGTAGAAACCGGAATTGGGCCCAAAACGAACCACTTCTTGAAGAATTGGTTTGGTTGCAGACCCTGATAGACAGGGTTTTCTTTTGCTGCCACATCATTTTGCGCTGCAATCTGTGCCCCGAAAATGCCTGTCGAAATTGACAGCATTATCAATAGGCCAAAAAATGTGAGGCCGTATCTGCCGTCAGGTGAGCATGGCTGTTTTTCCTTGATAGCCATGGTTATGTTTTTCTTTTCCCAATCAAGTTGAGGTGCGGAGACCTCCGCTGGTTTAGGCATGGCAGGATAACGATTGACTGAATCTCGCATTTTTAAAATTCTTTTCATGATTTACGCCATTCTTCTAAGGGGTGACGGCGGTCTGTCAGAGGAAGTTCAATACGCCGCCCTTCTCGATGGGACTGATAGATCCCCATGATCATTTCGAAGGCCCAGCGTCCTTCTATACCGCTGCTTGGCGGTTCAGTGTTTGTTTCGATAGCCTGAATCATACGCTGATACATGGTGATAACAGGTTCTTTTTCCAGATCGTCCGGCAGGTCTACAGGTTGCCAATCCGATAATTGGGTTGGCGTTCCTTCCATTGGTCGAGGTAGATGCCAAAGATTCTGTCCAGCCGAACCTGAAGTTCGAACAGCCAGTTGCCCCTGGCTTCCTAGAATGTCTATACCGTAATTGTCACTCATACCGGGTTGGTAGTCAATAAAGTGGGTTTCACCCATGATTCCCTTGTCAAATCCATAATGAGCAATCGCCCTTGTTCCCATCACCAGCCCCGAATCGCGGTCGCCCGGAGACATTTCCTTGGCTTGCATAATGTCCTCGGGACCCGCCAGTTGGTTGCCGTTATAGATTGTGCCAGAGCACCATGTTGGAATACCTCCGAAACAGAGCATCATGTCTGTGACATGCGTGCCCATCTCCATGAACTCGTTTCCACTTTTACGTCCAGCTTTGTTTCGACCTCGGATCATAATCACGTCGCCGATAGCGCCGTCTTCTACCATGGCTTGTGCCTGCTGGATTCCGGGATTAACGTGATTTTGCTGATTGATGGCTAACTTTGCACCCGATGTTTCTGAAGCCGCAACCATTTGGTCAGCTTCAACCAGATCTATGGATATCGGTTTCTCGCAAAGGACGGAAATTCCTTGTTGTAAAGCCGCAACCGTTGGTGCGTGATGGCCGCGTGTCTGGGTGGCTACGGTTACCAGGCCCAGGTTGGCATGCTGATACATTTGATCGAAATCGGTGTATCGCCTTTCGACAGCGTATTCGTTTCCTGCTCGATCGGCAGCTTCTTGGGAAATGTCGCATAGGGCAGCAATTTCAAATTCGGGTAGATCATTGAGTATTCTGAGGTGATGGCGTCCCATGCCGCCGCACCCAACCAAGCCGACACGGCAGGTTTTTGTCATGTTAAGGCTCCTTATGTGGTTTGCTTAGCTATCTGTAGGTTATATTATAGGTCTGTTACTATCAATGAGCGTCAGGCAGCAGTTTTTGTTGTCTTTTATCTAACTTTCTGAGACTGTATTTTGATCCACTGTTTGGTTGAAGTATGCTTGGATAATGGTTATTGCTACAGCTTGGAGCTGAAGGAGTATGGTGAAAACGACCTGCACTCTGGATTGATCTAGAGTAGTGGAAATGATGCCTGCTTTTGCCAGTAACACGCCTGTGAGAAGTATGTTACTGAGAATAGGGATACTGATAAGTATTTTATAGACAGTTATGGGGCGTAGCTTTTGATTTATAACTTTGGAAACTGCTTGCGAATAGTTCCATAACCAATACCAGTTGGCGAAAGGGATAATTAACATCCATGCAGGGAGTATATTTTGTCCCTGCATGGTCATCTCTCGTTTGGTTTTAACGTACCAGAATAAAGTATATAATCCTTGTGTCAAACAAGTAAACAGCCATACAAGAAGCAGGTTTCGTTTTGTCATAACGCTCGGATTTTAATCTAATAGTTCATTATAGTCAATATTGGATGATATGTTATCTCGCAGAAAATGGACTTGGCTTTTCAGCGACTATTATATAAGGTATTCTGATATAATTTAAGGGCTATTATGCTAGTGCATTGCGTTTTTCCGGAAATTTATTTTTGGAGTCACTGTTTATGAGAATTAAAATCCCGATGTTTCCAACCTTTATTTTGGCCATTGTCATTTTTAGTATCTGTGGTCATGCAGCGGACAAGGTTCTTCGCGAGGATACTGTCATTTTCGATATTGATGGCAGTGCCGTTGCTGATCCCTTCAATTTTAACTGGATGGTTCCCGGTATAAATCGTAATCAGGGAATGCATCAGTGTGTGTGGGAACCGCTTTTTATCCTGAATTATGAGACCGGCGAAATTGAGTCCTGGTTGGGGGAAAGTTTTATTGCCGATCAAAGTCTGAAAACCTGGACGTTGAAAATCCGTGATGGCGTGACTTGGGCGGATGGGGAAGCGTTTGATGCGGATGACATTGTTTTTACCATCCGGACCTTGTTGAATGACGAAACGCTGTCACTTAGCGAGGCGGCTAACATGCAACAGTGGGTTGATAGTGTTGAGAGAATTGACGGCTTAACGGTTCAGTTTAGCTTGAAATCGCCTAACCCCCGATTTCAGTTGGACTATTTCTCGGTAAAAGTTGGTGGTAGTGCCATTATGCTTCCTCAACATGTGTGGCAAGGCAAAGATCCTTTTACTTTTACTTTCTATGACGTGGATAGGGGATGGCCGTTTGGTACCGGAGCCTATAAGTTGGTGCAAGCGGCAGAAAATGAGTTCGTGTACGACAGGCGTGATACTTGGTGGGGCAGTGAGACCGGTTTTATGGATATGCCTGTTCCCAAACGCTTGGTTTGGATCGTCAGCGGGGCAGAGGAAAACAGAGCCCTCCTAGCCGCCGATGGTCAACTGGACAGCATCATGGATATTACATTGGGTGCTTTTGAAGCTATTCAGGATATGAATCCGAATGTCATCGCTTGGCAGGATCAGTTGCCTTATGTCTGGCTAGATCCGTGTCCGCGTCAGATGTCTGTTAATCATACGGTTGAGCCGTGGGATAATCCTGATATGCGCCGAGCACTGAGCTTATTTATTGATCGGCAACAGGTGGTTGAGATTGCTTATGAAGGCACATCTTTACCGTCCAAGACTATATTTGTACAGTACGCTGAGATGGAGCCTTATATTAATGTCGTCAAAGATCTTTGGGTTAGCCCGACGGCGGACCTGGTTGCCGGACAAGCATTAATCGAGGCCAACGGTTGGGCAAAAAATGCTAGAGGCTTTTACCAGAAAGACGGTAAAGACTTGTCGCTAAATATTCAAACGCATGAAGGGTTTATTGAAAAACGTCGGGTTGCCGCAGTTGTGGTCGAGCAGCTTCGTGCCGCCGGAATCATGGCAACTGCCCGTTCGGTTGCCGGTTCAACATGGTCTGAAAATCAAGCTTTTGGTAATTTTGAGGCTGTTATGGATTGGAGTGCTTGCGGTTCAGTCAATGAACCGTGGGTTTCAATGAACCGCTACACGCAACAGTTTCTACGTCCGATTGACCATCGCTCGCCAGGCCATAATAATTTTGTGCGTTGGAGTGGGGAAGGGGCCGAGAAGTACAGCCAGATTGTGGCTCAGATAGGTATCTTGCCGCTGGGTGATTCAGCCATTAATCCATTGGTGTCTGAAGCCATGAAGATCTTCATGGCTGAGCAGGTTGTGATCCCGATCACGCAAGCTCGGAAACTGGTACCCTTTGACACCACTTACTGGATTGGTTGGCCAACACAAAAGAATAATTATAATCATCCCTGCACTTGGTGGAATAGCACCCATCAGATTATTCATCGATTGAGAAAGGCGGGCAGCTGATTGTCTGTGAGCATGTTCTTTAGGTGCTATCCTGCTTCGATTCTACGTTGTCGTGATTATGATGGCATAAGGGGATGGATGGTTTGAACACCAAATATCTGGTCAGGCGCTTAGTCATCTATCTTCTGACTATTTGGATGAGTGCCACCATAATCTTCTGTATTCCCCGGTTGGCCCCTGGCGATCCGATTGCTGCCATGATTTCGCGAATGTCCCAGCAAGCAGGTTACGTCGAAAATTCCGACAAGATCATCGAAGGGTGGCGGAAACGTTTCGGCTTAGATGATACCCCACTGACGCAGTACCGTCGTTATTTGCGGAATTTGTTGCGTTTCGATATGGGCTACTCGATGGCCTTTTTCCCCACCACCGTCAGTTCCATGATTAAGCGGGCATTGCCCTGGACGTTGGGATTGCTGTTGGTATCTACTATCGTGACCTTCCTGCTGGGCAATTTTTTGGGTGCTTTGTTGGCTTGGCAGAGAACACCGAAAATTGTCAAAATGATCATTCCCGCAACCATGGTTTTTACCTCTATTCCGAGTGTCTTGGCTGCTATTTTCTTATTATACGTTTTTGCTTTCCGATTGCATCTGTTTCCTTTCAGGGGTGCTTACGGACGTGGTCTGCAACCCGAATTGAGCTGGGAGTTCATATCCAGCGTCATTTATCATGGTATCCTGCCTGTTTCCACTATTGTCCTGGTTAGTTTCGGTTATTGGGCGCTGGGTATGCGTGGCATGATGATTACGGTGGAGGGAGAGGATTATATGCATTTGGCGCGTGCCAAAGGGTTGAACCCGTTTTACACTTTGTATCGCTACATGGTACGCAATGCCATTTTGCCTCAAGTGACCGCCTTGGCTATCTCCTTGGGAACCATGGTCAGCGGACAGATTCTGGTCGAGTATATCTTTTCCTATCCCGGCATGGGGACTTTGATCTTCACTGCCATCCGTAACCAGGATTTTAACATGATTCAAGGGACTTTGTTTGTCTTGATCGTTGCCACCGCCACCGCCGTTTTGGTTATAGACCTGATCTATCCGTTCATTGATCCTCGTATTTCTTATGAGGGGGGTTAGCTGTTGCCTGAGATGGATGCGAATTCGAGTTCGTCGCTGGAACCATTACCTTCGCCACCCAAAATGGGGCGATTGAATCGATGGGATACTCCTTGGCTGAATTGGAAATTGCTGGCTGGAATATCAATCATTGGCACCATCGTGCTGATTGGGATTCTTGGGCGTTTGTTTTGGGATACGAATCTGGTTTATGTGGCCAGCTCTCCGCTTAACTTGCCGCCGGTCGGTTTTGAGAATCGACGAGGACAGCAAGGGACGTGGGCACATCCGTTGGGGACAGAAAATAGTGGTCGCGACATGCTGGCACTGATGATTATCGGCGCACCCAATTCATTGTTTGTTGGTGTGTTGGCGGCCGGTCTTGGTATCAGCGTTGGCACAATCCTCGGTTTCATGGCTGGTTTTATCGGCAATTGGATTGATGACCTTATCCGGTTGGCGGCCGATATTACCATGACAATACCTTCTTTATTGGTTTTAATTATTATTCAAGCTTTGATTCCGCAGGTGAGTTTAATCATGATGGCCTGCTTATTAGCTTTGTTTGCTTGGCAATCACCTACTCGTTTAATCCGTGCGCAGGTCTTGAGTATGCGTGAAAGCGGATATGTGCAGATGGCACGTTTGTCCGGAACCTCTGTTTTTCGCTTGATGTTCGGTGAAATTATGCCCAATTTGTTGCCCTATCTGGTAGCCAGTTTTATTGGTAGTGCTGCCGGCGCCATCCTGGCAGCTGTCAGTTTGGAGGTTCTTGGTTTAGGGCCGCAGCGCGTTCCAACTTTGGGACGGACGATATATCTTGCTTTGGAGTCTTCGGCATTGTTGCGAAATATGTGGTGGTGGTGGGGAGGACCAACGCTGGTTCTGTCAGTTATTTTTGTCGGCTTGTTCTTGGTTAACCTGGGACTGGATGAGATTGCTAATCCTCGTCTGCGTCAGGCCTCGGGATAGGAGGGGACGAATTGGTGTCGGATCAAAACCGGAAGCCAGCCGTACTGGAAGTCAAGGATTTACGGGTCTACTACGAAACGCCGGCCGGTGATGTTTTGGCTGTAAACGGTATTGATTTTCAGTTGTATCAAGGTGAGACTTTGGGTTTGGTCGGTGAGTCCGGTTGTGGTAAGTCAACAGCAGCTATGGGCATTTTACAACTGGTTGTTCCTCCTGGACGTATTGTGTCCGGCCAGGTGTTGCTGGAAGGTCAGAATCTTTTGGATTTGACCGAAAGTGAGTTGCGGAAGTTACGTTGGGCAAAATTATCCTTGATTCCGCAAGGTGCCATGAATTCTTTGAACCCAACCATGAAGGTCAATCGTCAGATTCAGGATGTGATCGATGCGCACCGTCGTGGAACTTCCAAGCAAGAAACCCAAGACCGGATTCTTCAGTTGTTACAGATGGTTGGGTTGCCGGAACGTGTTTATCATATGTACCCGCATCAGCTCAGTGGTGGTATGAAACAGCGTGTATGCATCGCCATGGCCATCGCTCTTAGTCCACAGGTTATTATTGCCGATGAATCGACCAGTGCCTTGGACGTGGTGGTTCAACGGGTTGTGGCTCAGACCATGCTGCGGGTCAAGGAGTCACTGGGTGTGTCAATGATTATGATTGGGCATGATATGGGATTGATGGCACAGATGGTTGACCGTATTGCTGTCATGTACGCCGGTAAAATTGTTGAAATTGCTTTTGTTAAAGAGATCTTTGATCATCCGGCACATCCGTATTCCCAGTTGCTGATTGAATCGGTGCCTTCACTCAAGGAGCACAAACCGCTCAAGGTTACCGAAGGGATTACCCATGATCCGCGTCATCCTCCGCCAGGTTGCATTTTTCAGTTGCGCTGCCCGTTGGTGATGGATCAATGTCGCCAACAGGAACCGGTTGCGCAGGAGATTCGTCCGGGACAATGGGTGGCGTGTCATGCATATCAAGCCAGTGAGGCTAAATAATGTTACTGGAAGTTCGTGACGCCACCAAGATCTATAGCCAGCGTGGAGGGGGAACGGGAGAAGTCATCGCCTTGCAGGACTTCAACCTGGAAATCCGCAAGAGTCCGGCTTCCATTACCGCTATTGCTGGGGAAAGTGGCAGTGGCAAGACAACCTTGGCCAATGCGATTCTGGGGTTTACCAGGTTGACTTCCGGTCAAGTGATCTACGATGGTCAAGATATTTCCCATGCCAATCGGGCACAGGTTAAAGATTACCGCCGGAATGTGCAGGCCGTTTTTCAGGATCCGTTCGGCGTTTATAACCCGTTCTATCGTGTCCAGCATGTGTTTAACCTGATTATCAAGAATTTTAACCTCAGCCGCAATCAGGCTGAGTCTCGGCAGATGATCGAGGAAGCCTTAAACGTGGTTGGTTTGCATGGTCAAGATGTCCTGCGGAAATATCCGCACCAACTCAGTGGCGGGCAACGCCAACGGATTATGATGGCCAGAGCCTATATGATCGAACCCCGGTTGATCGTAGCCGACGAACCTGTCTCAATGGTGGATGCTTCCTTAAGGGCTTCGATTTTGGATGTGATGCTTCGCCTGAAGGAGGAAAATGGGATTTCCTTCCTTTATATTACCCATGATCTCAGTACGGCTTATCAGGTAAGCGACCGGATTCATGTGCTCTACCAGGGATCGGTAGCGGAAAAAGGACCGACCTTCAGCGTGATAGATCGGCCGCACCATCCGTATGTGAAATTGTTGATCGATTCTGTGCCTGTGCCGGATCCTGCGGTCAAGTGGGAAGGTGAAATTGTCTTTCCGGCAGAGGAAGAGATGCGTGGTTCGGCTAACAGCGGCTGTCGGTTTTATCCGCGTTGTGACCAGCGGCTGGATCAATGTCTCCAGCAGCAACCGCCTCTCTATCAGGTTGATGATGCGGATCATCAGGTTGCCTGTTACTTGTGTCAACCTGATCAATCTGCTGCCCAGTAATTTTTCCGTCTGATTTGGAGTTCCGGTTTACCCGTCAGTCATAGCGAATTCAGTTGGAAATTATTTTTCATATGTGATACATTAAGACCCTGGCTTCAGTTTAGAAAGGACGGTCAATCCCTCAAGTGCTCGGTGCGCATGTCTCAGTTTCCGGTGGTTTGCACAATGGCATCAGTAACGGCGAAAAGTTCGGCTGTTCAGCTATCCAGATTTTTGTCAAGAATCCCAACCGATGGCAGAGCAAATCCCTCGCTCAGGAAGAAATCGACCGTTTCTGTCAGACATGGGAAGTCTCTGACCAGATCGAGGAGGTTATCGTTCACGATATCCATTTGACCAACCTGGCATCTCCTAAGCCGGATGTTTTGGAGAAGTCCCGTCAGCATTTTCAAGCGCAAATTGACTTGGTTTGCCAGCTGGGTGTAAGGTATTTGGTTAAGCATCTGGGATCCCACACTGGCGCTGGCGAATCTGTTGGGTTGCAGAACTTAAGCCGGAGCTTGGATTTTCTGCTGGAGGAGACTCGGCATACGGATGTGGTGCTTCTTCTGGAGACCACTGCCGGTCAAGGCGCCAATCTCGGATACCTCTTTGAACATATCCGCCGGATGATTGACGATTCCAGGTATCCGGAACGGTTGGGAGTTTGTTTTGATACCTGCCACGTCTTTGCGGCTGGTTATGATTTGCGTACAGAGGACGATTATCATCAGACGTTTGAGAAATTTGATCAGGTCATTGGTTTGGATCGGTTGCTGGCTTTTCACCTCAACGACGCTAAATCGGAATTTCACAGTCGGGTCGATCGTCATCAGCATATCGGTCAGGGTCATATCGGAATCACCCCTTTTCAGTTGCTGGTCAATGACCCGCGTTTTTCTGCAGTTCCGATGATCATTGAAACGCCCCAGATGGACAAGATGCACGGTCAAAATTTAAAAGTTCTCAAAGAATTGAAAGGCAACTCATGATCGGGCCTTGGGAAATAGTGGCGCTCCTGCTGGTCTTTTTCTGTTTTATCTTCTTTTTTCGGCATCAGGCCAAGCGGATTTGCCCTAAATGTGGTTTTATGATTCGGTCCTACGGTTATCATTGTCCGGAGTGTCATTTTGTGTTTCCAAAAAACGGTTAGTTCCAAGTTGGGTTTATGAAAGTCTTGTTTCTGGGTACCGGTACATCGCATGGTATTCCCAGGATCTCTTGCAAATGTGAAGTCTGTACCTCAACGGATCCCAAAAACAAGCGCGATCGCGCTTCTATCTTAATCCAGATGGATGGCAAGAATGTACTGGTCGATACTGGACCGGATTTGCGGCATCAGTCCATTCAATGGGAGGTCGATCGGGTAGATGCGGTCCTGTATACTCATACCCATGCTGACCATCTTTATGGGTTGGATGATTTGCGAGCTTTTTCTGCGCGCCAGCAAAATTCGATCCCATGTTACTGCAGTCCGGCAACCTCCGCTCGAATTCGCCACGTTTTTGATTATGTTTTCCAGCTTGAGCATCTTGGTTACGGGATTCCGCAGATTCAATTGGTCGAATTCACCGGTCCATTTGATGTTTTTGGTAACGAAATTGTACCTGTCCACGTTATTCACGGCAAGACTGAGGTTTTTGGGTTTCGGATCGGCAAATTCGCCTACGTCACCGACTGCAAAAAAATACCGGTCACATCGATGGCCATGTTAGAAGATCTGGACGTCTTGGTTCTTGGTGCCTTGCGCTGGGAACCGGAACATTGGATTCACATGACCATTCCGGAATCGTTGGATGTGGTGGCTGAACTGCGGCCTAAACAGACTTATTTTACGCATATGACGCATACGGTGGATCATGATGAAACCAATCGGAAGTTACCCGAAAACGTTCAATTGGCCTATGATGGCTTGGTTGTAAAGGTCTAGTATGAAAATGCTAAAAAAAGCAAAAATCAAGATTGACGGGATGTCCTGTCAGCATTGTGTCAAAACGGTGACAGATGCCATGATGGGTATCGACGGTGTCTCTCAGGTCAAGGTCAACCTCAAAAAAGGGGAGGCCAGGCTGAAGTTTGAGCAGGATCGTCCGGATCTTGAACAGCTCAAATCGGCAATCGTTACTGCCGGTTTTGAATTTGTTTCACTTAAGTAATAAAGTCAGAATCAGTTGCTTTTTTTTATTGCCTTTTTTTTCGTTTAGGGTATTGACATTGTTTTACATCTGTTGTATTATAGGGCATCTTTGTGTATTTGACCGGTTTCTATTGGAAGGGTTTGAGGCAGGCAGGCTCAGACGGACAATGAAAAAGATTGATGTGGCTTTTATTAAGGTAGGAACAGGTTTTTAATCTATTTGGCCTTGGTTCGTTACGGGACTTGAGGCTTTTTGTTGTTGTCTGAATCAGGTTAGATTTAGAGGTTTTTTTAAAGAGCTGAATTCATTTAAAGAGCTGAATTCATT
>DTUY01000227.1:0-1596 GCA_012963885.1 Candidatus Poribacteria bacterium
ATTGGAGAGTATTCTCCCCGTTTCCCCCTTGGGAAAACTTGCTACGGCATGGGGGGGAATGAAACAATTTTGAATAGGAGATGACCTACATCACTTCTATTGTGTTATATGTACGTGCTAAAAAGCATGAGAAAAGCACGCCTAATTCAGCATAAGTTGGTACTGCGTAATCTCGGGTTTATTAACGGAAATCCCAATCAATTCAGGGGGTAGACTATGAAAGGAGTTGTGTTCTTAGGCGATCGCAAGGCAGAGGTCAGGGAGTTCCCGACACCGGATCCAGGGTCTGGGCAGGTCTTGGTCCGGATGAAGGCTTCATCGATATGTGGAACGGATATGCATTTCTACCGGAAAAGTTGGGACGATTTGGTCGCTTTTCGACAGTCCTTCAATGGTTCGCCGGACACCATCACCGGCCACGAGCCGTGCGGAGTTGTGGAAGCGGTTGGATCACACGTAATGACGGTGAAGCCGGGGGACCGCGTCACCGTATACCAGCATGTCGGTTGTGAGCGCTGCGGGTTCTGTCGGAGGGGGGATGTGATGTTCTGTCCCAAGCGCACAGGCTATGGTTCCGTCCACAATGGTTCAGCCGCTGATTTTACTCTCGTTCCGGAGCGGAACTGTCTGGAGCTTCCGGACGCGCTGAGTTTTGAAAGAGCCGCCGTGCTTTCCTGTGCTGGCGGTACGGCCTATCAATCCATCAAGCGGCTTGCCCCCTCTGGAAAGGATACAATGGCAATCTTCGGTTTGGGGCCAGTGGGACTTTGTGCTGTTATGTTTGCGGTTGCACGAGGTGCCCGAGTTATCGGCGTAGACCTTGTACCAGAGCGACTGGAACTAGCGCGACAGATTGGTGCGTCGGATACGGTTAATGCCACTCAAGACAACCCTCTGGAAGTGATACAAGATTTCACAGGAGGCAAAGGCGTCGATGCGGGAGCCGACTATTCGGGAAATTCGCAGGCTCAAGAGGCCATGTTGGCATGTGCGGGCAAAGGGGCGCGTCTGGCCATTGTGGGCGTTGGGGAATCCTTCAGTGTGGATACTTTGCGGGTGATGATCATGAAACAGTTGACGCTAATGGGATCGTGGATTTATAACATCGGATTACATGATGAATTTGTTGACTTTGTGTTAGAGAAGGAGTTGCCGCTGGAAAAGTTGATTACGCATCGTTTCCGTATCGAGCAAGGGCCTGAGGCATTCAAACTCTTCGACTCCGGAAAAACGGGGAAAATCCTCTTTACATGGGAGGATTCATGAGAAACAAGATTCTGTTGTCGCCCGTATTTAAAGCGCGGAGTTGGATTCTAAACCTTGCCGCTGGGGACTTGCATTCACTTTCAGCATACAGGTGGCCGCAGCGAAGAGAAGTTTTGTTGGGCCTTTGGCTCTGGAGCTACGTGGGACGAAGTTAGCCAGGCAAAAGACGGTCGTTACGGAATTCAAAGTCGACCTTGAAGAGTTCGCCATCTGATGAGGCTGGAGCTACTAAGGGAAGAAACCCGTAAAGCCGCCTTACATGCTTTAATCGAAGAGAAGGAATCATAGTTCAGTGAATTGCGTTGCTTAATGATGGATGTCTTTGCTGCT
>DTUY01000227.1:1696-7061 GCA_012963885.1 Candidatus Poribacteria bacterium
TCGATGGAGTTAAGCTGGGTTAAACTAACTGGAAGCAATGCATAAAAGGGCGTAGCAGGAGAGAAAACAATGGCATCAAATGTACTTATGGCTGCTGAGTTTTTGCCGTGAGACTGTTGAAGGGAGAAACAAATGAATGGGGAAATACTGAGTAATGAAGAGGATTATGCGTTTGATGTGGCTGGATATCTGCACGTTCCTGGCGTTTTAAAGCCAGAAGAGGTGGAGGCACTGAATCAGGCGCTGGACGGAATGGGAGAAAGTACGGGTATGCTGGGATGGTCTACTCCGCAACGTGAACTATTCCGCAACTTGCTAGTATATCCAAAGTTGGTTTGGTATTTAAATCAGATTGTGGGACACGGCTTTCGGTTGGATCAAGCCCCACGGTTGTTGGGTTATCGGGAAGATGAGATTGGAGACAAACTGGTTGGTGGCGACGAACCCCGAAACCCATCTCAAGCCTATTACCAGCAAAATGGTCGTCGGTCAAGTCAAGGAATAAAAGTTATTTGGGCTTTGGAAGATGTGGCAGAAGATGATGGCGGATTAGTGATGGTTCAGGCAAGCCACAAAAGCAATGTGGGAACACCCCGTGATCTGGTGACTGGTGTTGATGAGATGGGACTGGTCAAACAACTAGTGCTGAAGACTGGCGACCTGTTTTTATTGGCTGAGTCTGTGCTTCAATGCGTACGGCCTTGGAACCGTGATTCGAAACGTTTGTTGACTTACTGGTATGTAGGGAGAGCAACCATTCGATCCAATGGCCCTGGTCTCGGATCACAGATCGAATCCTTGGTGGGGTGGGCAAAAGAGGCAACACCAGAACAAAAGTCCGTTATGTACAAACCAGGTTTTAAAGGTTCAAATCCAGCACCAGTATTAAATACAGATGGGAGGAAGATTTGGGTGGAGGAAAGCTCAGAGGTAGTTCATCCATCGATTTATATCCGAGATCCAAACTCGGGAATCGATGAAAAGGAATTTTACTTCTGGGATTTGAATGGGTATTTGGTGGTGCCAAGCGTGATTGATGAGGAATGGTTGGCACAAGCGAATGAAGCAGTGGATAAATTTCAGGATCGGATTGAGGTGGGAAGCGAATTATCAGGCGGGTCTGAGAGTCAGGCCGGAACAGGTCGACCGTTATTGCCGGGGTTGTTGGATTTGCCAGCACCTTATTGCACTCCATTTTGGAGTATGATTGCACACCCTGATGTTGTGCGACGTCTGAATTGGATGGGTGGAAGTGGTTATCGTACAGGTGGGGCGACTGTATTCTGCGCAGTTCAAGGCACTTCGGGACACTCGCTGCACGATGGCAATGAGCCGATGAGTCCATCACGCGGATATTTTTTCAAGAATGGGAGAAGTTATTGTGAAACCATCACTATCACGTGGCAATTGCGGGATGTTGAACCTGGGCTAGGCGGATTTGCCTGTGTGCCGGGTTCTCACAAGACACAGTACCCTATGCCATCGGGTATTCGAACCTGTGATGAGACCATGGGGTTGGTAGTACAGCCAGAAATGAAGGCGGGCGATGTTCTCTTTTTTATGGACGGTGGCTGTACACATGGTGCCTTGGCTTGGAAGAATCCTATTCCCAGACGCGGGGTATTGATCAAATATCAGTCGAAGAATTCCAATTGGGGTGGTGGTGTGATTGATCCTCAGGAACGATGGGGCGATATAGTTGAAGATATGACTGAAGAGCAATTTGCGGTGATGCGTGGACCAGAACGCGACGGTCGTCACCGTACAGTGCCAAGATTGGTTGTGCAAGATGGTCGGGTGTCTGTTTCGTATGACCCCGAAGGGGATCGATATTCGTCAAAGTACCGAAAGCCAGGTCAAAAATCGTAATAATAAGCAACAAAGAAGGTGATGTACTCAAAGGTTGAGCGACTTGATATCTGTTTGTAAATATATGCCAAAGAATTTAGACACCTTGCAGCTAGGGCTTTGGCGGGTATTATTACTTATGCCAAAAGTCTATTTTAGTCTCAAAAACGGGGTTGATAAAAACTCTACCTCAAAGTTTGGAAATATGGATGGCAGTTCCCAGACAGCATAACATTAGTTTTGACAGGGAAATGGAGACCTGGTCGTGCCCGATTCTATCCCCGAAAACTAGAGGTGGTAGAGCAATTCTCTGAAAAGAGAACACCTCAGGGATGGTATCAGGGGTTGGGAAACGGCACATAATGTGGTAACCCTTATAAGCCTTATATGTAGGGGAGCTGATCGATATCGCATCCAATATGGATGGGTTCGTATACCTGGGTTAGCTGGTAACGGAATGGGCTTTATTCTGCGGTGGAAGAGAGAGGTGATCTGCCAACTAGCGATTGGATCTTGGATTCAAAATGGATTAGTTACTCGTTGGTGGTTGGGTGCCCATTAGCGTATTTGACGAGGGCAAAGGTCGTTAAAAAGCCTAGAAAGAAAGATGGTGAATCGATAGATCAAAGGAGAATGAAATGTTGGATATCAAAATCTGCAACCCGTTGCTTCGAATCCCTTTATCGCTTATCATTGATGATTCCTGTCCGGTAATCAACAAAGCTTACTACTGGATCCAGCAACGACACGATTGGCGGATACGACACCGACCCAACACGCAACCCAGCGGATGGGAAGTTCACTATAACAAACTGTCGTCAATGCCAAATACCATTCCTGCTGACTTCACTGCCAAGTGGGGTGAATGGTGTGGTGAACAAGGAATCAAAGGGAAGTTCAGTATTGTTCCGTTTCCTGCTGGCATTGGGCGCGTAGATCGGGGATTCAAAGGTTTTCCAGAGGATGAACTGGAGAAGTGGTTGCAGGTAGCGAAAGAGGTGATATGGAATAATTTCGACTTGACACCCGAAATGCTAACCCACACGCACGTAGTAGACTTAGATACCTGGCAGTTGACTGAGGCGTGGGAACAGGGAGAATGGGTTGATCCACCAGTCGATAAGCTGACCGAGTACATTACGGCAGCCATGCAATTATTGAAGAACGTCGGTATTCCATGCGAAGGGGTAACCAGTCCAGGTGCTTTTGGCAAACAGAAAGAAGAAGCCTACTCCCGAGCAATTCTGGATGCCGCATTACACGTCAATAACAATCCTCGACCGTTCTATTTTTTGTGGTTGATCCATGATCAGCTGCCGGATGTCCCGATCTGGCAGGTAGAGAAAGACAAAGGACGGGCTATCGCCAGTATTGTCAGTTGTGCAGGCGACTGGTTTGGTGCCACTGGTTATGACACTGCTAATGCTGATCTGTTTATAACTGAAGATTTAGAAAGCGGACGTTTACCTGTGGTACTGGCAGCTGAACGCCCATGCGTGCTGGTCGGGCACTGGCCCTGTTTCTACGTTAATGATGAAATTGGTTTTCAGGTACTAAAGATAGTCAAGCAACGTCTGGACGCTTACGATCCAGATGGAACCAAGACCATCTGGATGAAGAACAGTGAAATTGGTCACTATTGGATGGCGCGTCGGTTGAGTAATGTCCAACCCATACCCACTGACAGGCAAGCAGAGCAGACTATCCACATCGAAACCCAATTTCCCACTACTAACTTCACACTGTCGACTGACACAGTAGCTAATCGGATACAAGTCAATGGTCTTGATCTCAAACAGGTACAGTCTCGACGGGATTTCCGTAGCGGCACCTACCTGACAGGAGCAGGAAAAACCTACTTTGCCTTTGAACTGAACCAAGGCCAAACCACCATTTTTCTTCTTCAATGAACATGATAATTTTCTTATGATATTTTTACAGGCAGGATAATTTCTGACCTTTTAGAGCCTGCCAAGACCTCTGGGCGAAAGCACCTCTGCATGCTATTTCTCGTCCTAAGACCGCTCTAAGTTTGATAGTCCTTTTTGGTATACCCGATTTCCCCAGTCTAAATCTTGCGCAAATAGCAATGCTCCCCCTGAGCGTAAATGATCGCCAGATTCCAAGCAATCTAGCACGGCACGGCGAAGACGTGTATCGCGTGGTAATTTTGAGAAGTCTTGACTGTTTGTGCCAAAGATTCGATCGAATCCACTCCGTTTATTGGAGTAAATTGGAAACAAATAGAATTCACGCTGAAATCGAACAATATTGGAATCAGGGAGGAGCCAGTTTTGATATTGCGTGTTTAGTAACCATGAGGTGCAACAGAAACCAAGAAACGGTCGATCCGGGAAATAACGTGGAAAGAAGTCCAAGACCTGAAGGAATGAGTCTCCACATGCGTCAAAATCCATAGGGCTTCCGGCAGGGATATGGATCTCTAGAATCGGATCTCCAGGGGCAAGAACCTGCTGCCAAGATTTCCAGGCTAAACATATTTCCTTTGACCATGCCATTCCGGTGGGGTGAATGGGGGTCCCAACGACGCATTCTGGATCAAATAATAGGCGAGATGTCCAGTTGCTCTCTTGACTATCCTCGCCACTGGCACCACTGATTTGACCATCACCACGAAATTTCACGTTGTCTTCTGACAGTAACATCACTTCTTGGTTTTCATGCTTACGAAACACTCGGATTTTTTGACGAAAAGGGCGCTGTACAAATTGTAAGCGGCCTAATCGATATAATTCACCTGACAAATGATTGAACAACCAAGGAATAATGTTTAAATCAATTCCCCAGACGTTGTGTTTGTCTTTGTAATCATTGGCCCAAATCCAAGTGTCGCTATAAGTGTCTTGCAACACTTTCACTGGAATTCTACGGATCTGATGGAATTTTTTTGCTTCAGGGATCCCAGACAAAGTAACAAGCAAGTAGAAAGCGCCAGCAAGTTCTCCCAGTAGGTTTGTCAGAGGTGACCAATTGCAGACATCACTACGTGAATATGAGGGACTGTGACATAGTAAGCAATGACAGTACCAGAGGAGATACTTTAAATCTGGAACCGCCGAAATCTGAGGAGCTATCGACTGTATGTAAGAAATGGCCTCAGGTTCGAATCCCGCGAGTTCGCAGTTTTCCTTAATCACTGTTGGCCTCAGGAATGGCAACTCTTCGTTTGGCATTTCTTTCTGTGCAACTTCCCGTTGGGTATCAAACGGTACTTTGCCAAAAAATTTAGAAACATCATTCACCGTCGACCCATCCTTAAAGCAAATACTCAAGTGTACACATA
Organism: Candidatus Poribacteria bacterium; assembly: GCA_012963885.1. Classification (GTDB taxonomy): domain Bacteria; phylum Poribacteria; class WGA-4E; order WGA-4E; family UBA9662; genus UBA9662. The sequence goes on from DTUY01000227.1 coordinate 6,849, forward strand.
TTATGTTGGTCAGAATTTAATAAGTGATTGGATAATACCGTTAGATTTTAATTCCAATATGGTTCAATTAGAAGCTCAATTTTTGCCTTAAGTTAGGAAAGGGGCCCCTTGATCTGAGCCAGGTTTTGGATCGATCCGTAATTTGTCGTGGCACGGGACGAGATTCGATCTGCAATCCGGCAGATTACTTGAAGGACCCAACTGCAAAAACTT
>DTUY01000228.1 GCA_012963885.1 Candidatus Poribacteria bacterium
AGGATTCCACCTTGAAACCTCGTGAGTTGATCTACATGCTCGGCTTCAGGATGAACTCGACTATCTCTCCCCGAGATTAACTAGAGTAACCCTTATGGAGATGCGCCACTACGACAGCAACTGTGTTCCTGGAACTTGATCCCCAACGATGAGAGAGGGATCCGGATGATCTCAAGGAACCCCGAGTTACCTGAGAGGTAAATTAAACAACAAACGACTGTATCAAATCCAGTTTTTCAAACGGACACAACAAATAGTTCTTATCCGAATAGGAGAAGTTTAAATCAATCATAGGCCGAAGCCCTTTGCTTTCATCGATGTTAAAAGCCCTATAGTCATGACCATCCAACAGGCCAATTACATTATTACCAATTTCAGAAGATTGGATTTCAAGTAGTATAACTGGGCGCTGTTCAAAGAGAAGTTGGCCGTATCCCAGCAATACCTGAAATTCGTAAGTTTCGACATCAATTTTAATAAGGTCAATTTTTCCAAGATTTAGTTTCTTTATTATAGAATCCAATCGACAGACATTCACCGTAGTAAATTTCTGCCGATCGGTCCTCCACTCCTTATTCAAACTACCGGCAGTTGTATTACCCGAATTAAATGGATCCCTACCATAGTTATAGAAGTTCTGCTCACCACCTTCATCAGAAAGAGCCAGCATATAGCACTTGATGTTGAATTTGTTCACTCTGTTATTTGCGCACAATACTTCATAAATGTTTTTTTGTGGTTCAAACGCAACAACTTCGCAAGATGGATTATTTGCCTTTGAAAGAAGAGAGTAAATACCACTGTTTGCGCCAACGTCGATGACGACTTTTGACCTTTTGGATAATTCCACCCACACCTTTTGTGAGGCTTGCTCCCAAAGAACATGGTCGATTCCAAACCAGTAAATCTCAGTTTCTAGAAAAAACTTTTTATTGGTGAGTAAAAAGGAATTACCTTCTTTTGATGTAGCGGTAAACACCCCGTTGAAGCTGAGATGGTTCCTTGTGTCAGCATGCGGAGTAATAAATACTTTTATTAGGTCATTAATGGGTTTGTATGCGATTGATTTAAAAACGTTTTTTTTAAATCGATTCCATTGTTCGATTGGGAATGAAACTGAATATATCAAGACAAGTTCCAATCCATTAGGTAGGCGGAATCCGAATGAACTGTAAAACCACGATTCACTTCCTATGTGAAAAGGGACAATGCCATTTTGCAAAGAACATTCTCAAAAAGCTAGACCTCTTGTGTGTCTCTAAAGAATACGTCACAAAGATTGGCTGTCTGTGGGGGACTGTTGGTGCTGAAATTATTTGGGCGGAGTGGGCAAGCAAAGGCGCACTGATCGCCAGCCGTTACAAGAGACCTTGGCAGAAACTCATTGTCCGACTTCATAGATATGAACTTCATAGATCAACGCGAATGAAAAAGATACGATGGGATAATGTAGATTGTGTAGTTTTCGTTAATTCTGAATTGGAAGGGACATTTAAAGAACTGGTCGATAGCAATGTTCCTACCGTAACAATTCCAAATGCACTTGACGTTGATAGATTTCAACTATCAGAGATTACAGCTGCAAATAGCATCGTGTCCTATAGCGTTTCATTTTCTGAGGTGAAGGCATATCACAAATTGATCCAATTAATAAAAGCGGCCGTGCAGCTAGTCCCGGACATTAAGCTTACAATTGCTGCTCAAAGACCTATTACTGAAAGCCAACAGAATTATCATGATCGTTGTGCAGAGTTGGTAGACATGCTCGATTTATCTAGCGTTGTTAAATTTCAATACCTTGAAATCAATCCCAATGAACTAGAGGTACAAAATAATATAAAGAAGCTGCTTAAAAATCATAACGCAGTGATTAGTTATAGTGATATTGAAAGTTTTCACTACTCATTCGCGGAAGGCCTTCTCTCGGGGCTGCAAGGCTTTTGTCGTGGCTGGGGAGAAATCTCGTTGAAAGAATTTTGGGATAATTGGATCTATGAAAACGAAGAGGACTTTCTATCCGCCATAGTTGAATGGGCAAATACTAGCGTATCTGAGCGCGAACGAATCGCTCTTGAAAATAGAAAATACGTAATCAACTCCTTCAGTGCAGATTCTGTTGCAAAGAAATTCAGAGAACTGTTCCGAAGCCTTTAGGAATTATTCTATTTTGATCGCAGGTGATAAATACACGCTCTACTCCGCGTATCTAACTACGAATCAGTTTATAAATCGGCTCGAAGACAAGTTTGGATCTCGAAAGGTATTCCATGTCATAAAAGTGATCCTCTAAACCGATCCATAACCACAATGATTTCGATTTCAAGCACCCCATAATAAATTTCCAATTGCGCCTTTCTACCAGGCCGTCATCTGAGAACGTAATTGACTCCGCAGCGTTTCTGTTTTCGTGAATATTTGGAAGTGCCCTTTCTAAATGTTTTCGCGTCCAAGCCTCGAAGGCAGGGCGGTCTTCCCATCGTTTTTTTGATCTTCTGGTACCAGTGTAGATCCATTCGAAGCAGTATGTTCCGGCAGGAGGAGGTGAACTCGTGATCGCGGGAGGGATGTATTCAGGAACACCCGAGCCATCACCGATGAGATCCGAGAAAAGGTGAATTAACCTCGATTTCTCCTGATCCCAACTGACTTCGCGTGCCATCTTTTCCCGTGAGGCTATCAGGCGATCCTTTGCACCTGGATCGGAAAGCGTCTGTTCTATGGCGCGACGAATCTGGTTGGGCTTCGCAGGATCGACAAGCCGACCCAAGGAATACCGATTGACGACCGTCGTAATGTCAGGAAGTTCACTTGCGACCACCGGGACACCAGCTGCACCGTACTGGAATATCTTGTTTGGCAATGAGGATCGGATCGACTCGGAGACAGGCTCATGAAGGCACAGTCCGACATCAGCTCCAGCTACGAGCGCCAGTGCACGTTCTAACGGTTGCATACCAAGGAGGAAAAGCCTCTCCTCGTATCCGTTCTCCCTGGCCCAGTCGATGAACTTTCTCCCGCGACCTTCTGGTTCGGGACCGACCAGAACCAGTGCCGTCCTGTCCATTCCTGAGATGGCTTCCAGCCCCTTGTGCAGCCCCCTTCCACGGATGGTGTCGGCACCCAGGTAGACGATCAGATTCCAATCAGGATCCAGGCCGAGTAGCTGGTGCAAATCTATCGGCTCCTCGACAGTGGGGATGGCGGAGACGTTTCTGACCACTGTGATATTTTCAAGTCCGTACAGGGACTGAAGATGTGTAGCACAAGCATCTGAAACAGTGATGACCGTATTCGCATCGTAGATAGCACTCTCCTCCAACCGTCTATTTCGACGATCCTTGCTCGTCGGTCTCGAAACTGGACCGTAGTAAGAGCTCCACAACTCATGTGAATCGTAGATGAGAAGGGCATCGGTCTTCTGCCATACCTCTCTGGCCAGTAGGAATCCCACGAGGTCATGTCCGTGGATAACCCTGGGTTTCAGATCGAGGGCTCTTTGGACCATCGCATCGTGCATTTGGTTTAGAGCATCGGGGAAGCGTTCGACCCTGTATCCCTTACTCTCCTCGATAAGCGGTGTGCCAACACTCTTGGGTGCCAATATGGTGACAGAGAAATTAGCAGCTGCTAGTGCCCCCGCCTCGCGCTGTACTCGAGCGTCGAAAGTTAAATCGTTGTCGTAAAGGATCATGACTACATCCACGATTGACTCCGTCATTCTCGAAATCAGGAAGATACTTAAGGCTCAGATGCTGCAAAAAAACTCTGTGGTTGAAGCAACGATGTAATCGATCATTTCTTCAGTCATCTCAGGGTAAATTGGTAGAGACAGAAGACGACTAATATTTGCGTGAACTCTTGGGAAGTCCGCAGCTTGATTATCTTGGTAAGCGTAGGCTTGCAGAAATGGGAGTGGAGTCGGGTAATGGATCGCAGTACTGATGCCTTTTTCCGAGAGAAACTCCATAAGTTCGTTTCGGTGGTTGGTCATCACGCAGTAAACATGAAACACATGAAAGTTATCGGGTCGAATGACCGGAGTTACCAACTCTTCTATTTCGCTCAATCTTTCGTTGTAGCTCAATCCAATGCGATTTCTTGAAGTATTCCATTCGTGAATATGGGGCAACTTAGCCAACAGAACTGCTGCCTGAATACCGTCGAGGCGGCTGTTGACTCCCTCGATTTCATGATCATGTTTTTTGATAGATCCATGATTGACGAATAATCGTACCTGCCGGGCCAAATTATCGTTATTTGTGATTACTGCTCCGGCGTCTCCATAAGCACCTAAGTTTTTACCGGGATAAAAACTGAATGTAGCTGCATGCCCAAATGTGCCCACCATATTAGTTTTGTAAGTTGCAAAGTGAGCTTGAGCACAATCCTCGATGCAAAATAAGTCGTGCTGATTACAGATTCGCATGATTGCGTCCATGTCACACGATTGTCCATAGAGATGAACAGGAATGATTGCTTTGGTATTTGGAGTGATCTTCTCTTCGATTTTGTTCACATCAATAGTGAAATGATCATCAATATCAACAAAAACAGGTAGCGCGCCTGTTTGGCCAATGGTTTCCGAAGTAGAAATCCAACTGTTGGCAACAGTAATTACTTCATCACCCTGTCCAATTCCTAACGACCGTAGCACTGCATAAATCGCATCAGTGCCATTCCCACAACTGATGCAGTTCTTGACTCCAGATATATCAGAAAACTCCCTTTCAAAATCAATAACGAAAGGACCTCTAACAAAAGCCGTCTTGCTAATCACAGACATGACTGCATCGTCAAGTTCACTTTTTATCGATTGGTATTGTGCCTTGAGATCAACAAGAGGGATTCTCATGAAAGGCTCCTTGCTCAGAATATACGTGAAATGCGGATTCAATTCAGTAAGACAAGCGGAACTACATCAGATTAATCTAAATTGACGGCGGGCAAAGCAATTATTAAGCCCTGAAGTCTCAATCAAAACAATAATAGCTTCATCAATTGTTTTAAGGGAATGTCCCATTTGAAATAACGCCAAAGTGATCACGCTGCAAAAGCAGAGACAGTTTCTAAGTCGCTTTTCCTAAATCAAGCACGGACTTTTTTTGCAGGGTTGCCGACATAAGTCCCTGATTCCGTAATGTCACGTGCAACAACTGCGCCAGCACCTACCACGACATTATCAGTGATAGAAACGGGCAAAATGGTCGCATTGGTCCCGATCGAGACATTATTTCCTATATTTGTAGATCTCCACTTAGTTTTATCACCACCTGCGGGCTTACCTGATTGAAACAAATCATTGATAAATTTTGCTCCATGTGAAATGAAACAGTTATCTCCAATGGTGACTAGTTCACAGATAAAAGCGTGAGACTGTATCTTGCATCCTCGTCCAATCGTAACGTCGTTCTGGATCTCGACAAAAGGTCCGATGGAGCAATCATCTCCAATGGAGCAACCATACAAGTTCGATGGTTGCACTATCTTGACGTTCTTTCCAAAAGTAACGTCAGTAATGCCAGATTGAGATACGGTAGGTTCATTCACGTCGATAATATCCTAACTACTTTCTTAGCATGACCTGGACCGGTTAGGCACGGAGTGCCGTTTTCAATACAGTCTATGAAGTGAGCAATCTCTGTTTCTAGAGGCTCTCTGAAATCTATCTTTGGCATAACCACATCTCCAGATCGGTGGGCATAATAGAATGGTCTATCGTCAAACTCCATTTTCTTTTTTATATTCTTTCGGTCAATCCCTTTATCGTAGATGGCGATTTTGTTTTCACTGATGTCGTCGTACACAACCATTTTCTTTGATCCCACCACTGTCATACAGCGCACCTTTCGAGGATCAAGCCAACTAACATGGATGTGAGCCATTACTTTTCCAGAATATTGAATATGCATGAACGAAACATCATCAATATTTTCGTGCACGTAAGACATTCCTTCTGTCACAACTGATTCAGGTTCAGGATCACCCAATAAATACTGGATAATGCTGACGTCATGGGGAGCAAGATTCCAAAGAGCATCTATGTCCGTACGGATTCGACCAAGGTTGAGCCGATGACAGTGGATATACCGAACATCCCCGAGTTCCCCACCGTCGACTAGTTCTTTTAGGTATCGGACCGCGTCATTATATACAAAGGTATGGCCGACCATGACCACTCGTTGCTTGTCGATTGCCTTTGCCTCGATCTCCTCTATCTCCGTAACCGTTTTCGCCATCGGCTTTTCCACAAGAACGTGTTTACCAGACTCAAGTAACTTCATGGTTAAATCAAAATGCGTCGTTGCAGGAGTCGCAACGATTACAGCATCGATGCAATCGTCGCTGATGATACTTTCAGCAGATTCTACGGTAATAATCGATGGATATAGCCTGTTCACAAAGTCGCGACGTTCCTCCAAAAGTTCAGCGACCTTCACTACTTCGCAACGTTTATTAGCAACACAGTTTCGAAGTAAGTTGGGGCCCCAATAGCCGACCCCGATTTGAGCAATCCTTAGCTTCTTAGAAACGTCTAAGGTCACGATTCCTCCAGTGATCAGCTTTTTTTAAGAACAAAATCAAAGAGTTCACAATACTAATCGTGGCAGATCCAGAACACATTGAAAAAGTATGTTCCTTCAACGGCCATGCGTAACGGCATAAGAAGCTTAATCGTTTTCAATAGTGAACAGTTTTTGTTTCAGCGAGTACCGCCTCAAGGCCACAGAAGACTTCCCCTTCCTTAGCCCGTAGCATAATAGATCCTGTGTCGTGGATTCATCACAATCTTGAGCATAGGTCTATACTATTTTTATTCAGTCTAGATATCCCCGCCTGAAGGAACGGACATCGTTCATGAAACCCACACCAGGATCCTGTAACGCCGTTCTCTTGAGTTCAAAATTCGGTAGTCAACTTGCGCCTCACAATCGAACCTTTTCTGCAATCTCCGCAACACGAAATCCTCTCTTTTCAATATTCGCACGAATTTCTGGGTCTCTAAGTGCCGGGTTGGTGTGATTGAGATGGATGAACCGGAATCGACCCGGTTCACGAAGTG